>DATIVB010000126.1:0-10209 GCA_035466375.1 Chondromyces sp. | reverse complement strand
GGCGACCCACCGCAACCTCGCGAAGCTGGTCGAGGAGGGCTCCTTCCGCGAAGATCTCTTCTACCGCATCAACGTGATCCGCCTCGAGCTGCCGCCCTTGGTCGAGCGCCGCGAGGACATCCCGCTGCTGATCGAGCACTTCATCGACCGCTTCAACCGCGTGCAGGAGAAGGACGTGTTCGGCGTCTCCGAAGAGGTCATGGCGCTGCTCATGAATCACGATTTCCCCGGTAACGCCCGCGAGCTCGAGAACATCATCGAGCACGCCTTCGTGCTCTGCCGCGGCAGCGTGATCGAGCTCCGGCACCTGCCGCCGGAGCTGATCGCGAAACACGGTGGCTCGGAGGTGCCGGCGGGCGCCGGCATGACCCTGCGGTCGCTGGAGAGCCTGCACATCACCGATGCTCTGCGCCGGAACCACGGCAACCGCACCGCCACCGCCCGGGAACTCGGAATCCACCCGAGCACCCTGTTCCGGAAGATCCGCGAGCTCGGCATCGAAACGCCGGAGGCCGACGGCCGCAACCGGCGATAAGGACCCCCCGGCGCAGCCCGACCTTCCGGCGTCGACGGCGGGCCGCAGTCCGGGCACGCACCCCACGGTACGGCGGTGAAACGATTCGCTGCGGTCGGCCCTCCCCTCTGTTACCGCTCAGTAACGGCCCGATCGGTCCGAGGAACTCCTCAGAGTGCCTTCCACGCTTGAAAGTGGAGCCTGGTCAATGGTTTGTGTGATTTTTCACGAGCGGTGCCTGTGGCACAGGGGTTGCACCGTTGGAAAGCGGCCGAGTGTCTGCGGCCGGCGGAGGATCCGGGATGGCGAGCGAGGGACGGAAACATCAGAACGCCGAGCACCGTGGAGCCGTGAGGTGCGGCCCGGGCGGCGTCGTGAAGCTCGGTCCCCTTGGGTCGATCGTGGTGTTCTCCAGGTTCTGGTCGAACATCAGCTCGCTGATGTGAGGCTGGCTCGTGAGTTGGATTTCGTTTTGCCCGAGCAACCAATTCCAGGAATGAGAGGAAAGGAGTGGCCATGACAGAAAAGAAGTTGAAGACGCCGCTGCTTGACGAGCTCGAGAAAGGGCCGTGGCCGAGCTTCGTCAAGGAGATGAAAAAGGAGGTACACAAGCCGATCACAAGAGACGCCGTCGGCCAGCTCGAGCGCTCCTACGAGGAGCACATCAGCCACTGGAAGCACGGTGGTCTGGTGGGGGTGATGGGCTACGGCGGGGGCGTGATCGGTCGCTACTCCGACCTCACCGAGGATTTCCCTGGCGTGGCCGAGTTCCACACCTTCCGCGTCAACCAGCCCTCGGGCTGGTTCTACACGTCCGACGCGCTGCGCACGCTCTGCGACATCTGGGACAAGCACGGGTCGGGCCTCACCAACATGCACGGCTCCACCGGCGACATCGTCTTCCTGGGCGGCACGACCGAGTCGATCGAGCCGATCTTCGCCGACCTGACCAAGAACGGGTGGGACCTCGGCGGCTCCGGCTCCAACATGCGCACCCCGAGCTGCTGCGTCGGCCCGGCGCGCTGCGAGTGGGCCTGCTACGACACCCTCGACGCCTGCTACAACATCACCCAGAACTGGCAGGACGAGCTGCACCGGCCCTTCTTCCCCTACAAGTACAAGTTCAAGTTCGCCGGCTGCCCCAACGACTGCGTCGCCTCGATCGCGCGTTCCGACTGCTCGGTTATCGGCACCTGGAAAGACGAGATTCAGGTCAACCAGGCCAACGTCGGCGAGTACGCCAGGAACGGCGTCGACATCCAGACCGAGGTCTGCGACCTGTGTCCGACCCGGTGCATGGCGTGGGACGGCAAGGCCCTCGACATCGACGACGCCAACTGTGTCAAGTGCATGCACTGCATCAACCTGCTGCCCAAGGCCCTGAAGCCCGGCAAGGAGCGCGGCGCGACCATCCTCATCGGATCGAAGGCGCCGATCGTCGGCGGGGCGCTGCTGTCGTCGGTCTTCGTGCCGTTCCTGGAGATGGACCCCGCGTCGGACTACGAGGACCTCAAGGAGCTCACCGAGGCCATCTGGGACCTGTGGGGCGAACACGGTAAGGCGCGCGAGCGCACGGGTGAGTTCATCCAGCGCGTGGGCCTTTCCAACTTCCTCGAGGAGATCGGTCTCGAGCCGGTGCCGGAAATGGTGATGCACCCGCGCACCAACCCGTACATCTTCTTCGACGACGAGATCTTCGAGACGGCCGAGTAGGAAGGGAGGAACACATGGCTGAAGAACGCATTACCGACATCGGACCCCCACACTACGAGCAGTTCCTGCCCGAGGTGGTCAAGAAGAACTACGGGAAGTGGGACTACCACGAGATCCTCAAGCCGGGCGTGATGGTGCACGTTGCCGAGTCCGGAGACAAGCTCTTCACGGTGCGCTGCGCGTCGCCGCGCCTGCTCGCCATCACCACGATCCGCGAGTTCTGCGACATCGCCGACAAGTACTGCGACGGGCACCTGCGGTTCACGAGCCGCAACAACGTCGAGTTCCTGCTCACCGACGAGTCGAAGATCGAGCCTCTGATCAAGGAAGTCGAGGCCTACGGTTTCCCGATCGGCGGCCTCGGCGCCAAGTTGTCCAACATCGTCCACACCCAGGGCTGGGTGCACTGCCACTCCTCGGCGTCGGACGCCTCGGGCGTGGTGAAGGCCGTCATGGACGAGCTCTTCCCGTACTTCACGGGCGAGAAGGACCTTCCGGCGAAGACCCGCATCGCGTACGCCTGCTGCCTCAACATGTGCGGCGCGGTCCACTGCTCGGACATCGCCATCCTCGGCGTGCACACCCGTGCGCCGGTGATCAACCACAATGACCTGCCGAAGATGTGCGAGATCCCGACCTTGGTGGCGTCGTGCCCGACGGGCGCCATCCGCCCGGCGACGGTCGACGGCAAGCAGTCGGTGGAGATCGTCGAGGAGCAGTGCATGTACTGCGGCAACTGCTACACGGTCTGCCCGGCGTGCACCATCAACAACGCCAAGACCGACGGCGTGTCGATCTGGGTCGGCGGCAAGGTCTCCAACTCGCGCGTGGCACCGAAGTTCTCGAAGCTCGCGGTGCCCTACATGCCCAACAACCCGCCGCGCTGGCCCGAGGTCGTGAACGCAGTGGTGAAGATCGTCGAGACCTACGCGGCGAACGCCCGCAAGCACGAGCGGATCGGCGAGTGGATCGACCGCATCGGCTGGCCGAAGTTCTTCGAGCTCATCGACCAGCCCTTCACCAAGTACCACATCGACGACTTCAAGCACGCGGGCGAGACCTACACCCGGACGGCGCAGCTGCGCCACTAGGAGGAAGCCATGGCTGAGGTCACGATCGACCAGGTTGCAGATGCCATGTACGAGCTCGTCAAGTCGACCCATGGCAAGAAGAACCTGAAACCAATGGACGTCACCAAGGCGATGATCGACCAGTTCGGCGAGGACGCGGTGGACAAGAGCCTGTGCAAGAAGGCCCTCCGCTCCCTCATCGACTCCGGACGTTGCACCTACAAGTATGCAGGCGGGAGCTACGTGACGCTTCCTGAGAACTGACCACGGACGACACCCCCCGGGCACCGGCCCGGGGGGGTGTTCTCCGCGCGCGATACTGTACGGAGGAACCAATGGCCAAAGCGAAGAAGCTCTCGGGCCCGGAACGGCTGAAGTTCACGGTCGACGTGCTGCGGCAGTGGCAGGGCATCGAGCGCGACGCCATCGAGACCACGGCCCAGATCATGGAGAAGACCGACAACCTCCTGATCCGCCAGATCATGGAGATCATCCGCAACGACTCGGTCCAGCACCACCGGGTGCAGCAGTTCCTGATCGACAGCATCACCAAGACGCCGGTGAAGATGTCGCCCCAGGACCTGGCCGAGGTGTGGGGCCAGATCGAGGCCCACGACGAGCTCGAGCGGCAGACCATCGCGCTCGCCGAGGAGCTCATGGAGCAGACCACCGAACCGATGCACAAGATTCTCCTCGACTACCTGCTCAAGGACGAGAAGAAGCATGACTCCCTGCTGGGTGCGCTCGACAAGTTCAAGAAGCACCTGTCGAAGCTCGCGTGAGCGTGCGCTGAAATCCGGCGGTTGAGGAGGCGATGCCATGGGACTGTTGAAGAAGAAGGACAAGGACACGTCGAGCAAGATGAAGTCGCGGCTCTCCGGCGGCGGCGGCGGCGGCGGGTCGCAGATCTCGTCGTTGCGACCGCGCTACGTCGAGAGTCTTCCGCCCTGCACGGGAAACTGTCCGAGCGGCAACGACATCCGCGGCTGGCTCACGGTGATCAGCCTGCGCGAGAAGCTCGGACTCAGTCTCGATGAGGCGTGCGAGAAGGCGTGGCGCATCGAGATGGAGACCAACCCGTTCCCGTCGGTCATGGGCCGGGTGTGTCCGCACCCCTGCGAGGTGGGCTGCAACCGCGGCTCGAAGGACGGTCCTGTCGGCATCAACTCGGTCGAACGCTTCATCGGCGACTTCGCCATCGAGCACGGCCTCAAGGCGGAGCCCGTCGAGGGTGAGTCCGCCAAGGACAAGAAGATCGCCGTCATCGGCGGTGGGCCGTCGGGCCTGTCCTGTGCCTACCAGCTGGCACGCCGCGGCTACAAGGTGACGGTGTTCGAGAGCCTTCCCAAGGCGGGCGGCATGTTGCGGTACGGCATCCCCGTCTACCGCCTGCCGCGCGAGATCCTCGACGCCGAGATCCAGCGCATCGTCGACCTCGGGGTCGAGCTCAAGTGCGACACCAAGATCGGCCGGGACGTCTCCTGGGACGACATTCGCAAGGGGTACGACGCGATCTACGTTGCCATCGGCGCCCACCAGGGCAAGAACCTCGGCATTCCGGGCGAAGAGGGCCCCGGCATCTGGACCGGGACCGAGTTCCTCAACCACGCCAACTCCGGCAAGAAGGTGGAGATCGGCGGCAAGGTCGTGGTGATCGGCGGCGGCGACACCGCCATCGACGCGGCCCGGGTTTCGAAGCGCGTCTCCGCCGACGCCTCGAAGCGGGTTTCCGCCGACGCGGCGGGGTTGGCGAGCAGGATGGGGGCCGACGTCACCATCCTCTACCGCCGCACCCGCACCGAAATGCCGGCCATCGAACGCGAGATCGAGGAGGCCATCGAGGAGGACATCAATATCGAGTTTCTTGCGGCGCCGCACGAGATCCTGCGCGACGACGAGGGCAAGGTGCGCGCCATGGTGGTGCAGCGCATGGAGCTCGGCGAGCCCGACTCGTCCGGCCGCCGGCGCCCGGTGCCCATCGAGGGCGACACCTACGAGATCGAGGTCGACACGGTCATCACCGCCGTCAGCCAGAAGCCGGACCTCGCGGCCATCCACTCCGAGGAGCTCGGCGACGGCTGGCTCAACGGCGACGAGTGGGGCTTCACCGGCACCGAGGGGATCTGGACCGGCGGTGACAACATCAACCTCGGTATCGCCACCACCTCCATCGGCCAGGCCCGCAAGGCGGCGTTGGCGATCCACGCCTACCTCGAGGGCAAGCAGCCGCACGAGGAGGACCACGGCCCGATGATCCGCTCGGACAAGATCAAGCTCGACTGGTACCAGCCTGAAGAGCGGAAGCAGCGCCGGGTGAAGGAGCCGCAGGAGCGGCTCGCCAACCCGTTCGACGAGGTCGATCTCGGTTTGTCCGACGAGGACGCCCTGGTGGAAACGAGCCGCTGCTTCAGCTGCGGCAAGTGCTTCGGTTGCGAGAACTGTTGGATGTACTGCCAGAACAACGTGTTCGCGAAGGCCACCCCGCCCCAGCACGGTTACTTCTTCAAGATCGCCAAGATGGAGATGTGCGACGGCTGCAAGAAGTGCTGGGAGGAATGCCCCTGCGGCTTCATCGTGGGTGAGTGACGAGGAGCCGGGCGGTCGTCGATGCGTGTCAACGTCCCGCGCCTGGTGGTCGCCGGTCTGGCCGGCGACAGCGGCAAGACCCTCGTCAGCCTCGGGCTGGCGAGGGCGCTGGCCGACCGCGGTCTGCGGGTCCGGCCCTTCAAGAAAGGGCCCGACTACATCGATGCGGCGTGGCTCGGCGCCGCCGCGCGCGCGACCTGTCGCAATCTCGACACGTTCCTGATGTCTGACGAGGTCATCGCTGCCTCGCTGGCGACCGCGGTCTCCGATGCGGATTTGATCCTGGTCGAGGGCAACCGCGGCCTCTTCGACGGCGTCGACGTCGAAGGCAGCCATTCGACGGCGATGCTTGCCCGGCGGCTCGCGGCGCCGGTGGTGCTGGTGCTGGATTGCACCAAGATGACACGCACTGCGGCGGCCCTCGTGCTCGGCTGCAGGGCCCTCGATCCGGGGGTGGACCTGGCGGGGGTCATCCTCAACCGCGTCGGTTGTGGTCGCCATGAGGCCATTGTCCGCGAGGCGGTCGCCGGGACGGCGGGCACTCCGGTGCTCGGCGCCCTGCCCCGGCTCAAGGGCGAGGACCCATTGCCCGGGCGCCATCTCGGACTCGTGACCACGGCCGAGCACCCCCACCCCGACGAGGCCATCGAGCGCGCCGCTGCTGCAGTGAGGGAGGGTGTGGACATCGACCGGCTGCTGTCGGCGGCGCAGTGGGCGCCGGAGCTCGAGCTCAAGCCGGCGCGCCCCGCAGTGCCCGAGGCCGATGTATCCGTAGCGTACTTCGAGGGTGAGGCCTTCAGCTTCTACTACCCCGAAAATCTCGAGCTCCTGCAGAAGGCGGGCGTGCGCCTGATCGCCGTCGACCCGGCCGCAGCCACGGAGCTCCCGGCAGCCGACGGTCTCTACATCGGAGGTGGGTTCCCCGAGCTCCATGCGGAGCGACTCGGCGCCAACCGTGGATTCACGGCCAGCGTGCGTGAGCGAGTGGCTGCGGGCATGCCGGTGTACGCGGAGTGCGCGGGCCTCATGTACCTGGCGAAAGACCTGATCGTGCAGGGCGCGAGCCATCCGATGTCCGGCGTGCTCGATCTGGTGGTCGAGCAGCTGCCCACGCCGCAGGGCCACGGGTACGAGGTCGCGGTGGCGGACCGGGACAACGCGTTCTTCCCGGCCGGCACCCGCCTGGTAGGACACGAGTTTCACTACTCGCGGGTTGTGTCGGGGGGCGACCGCGAGCTCGGTGTGCTGCGCGTCGAGCGTGGCCAGGGAATCGGTGGAGGCCGCGACGGCATCGCGCGCGATCGCGTCTTCGCCTCGTACCTTCACCTTCACGCCGGGGCGACCCCGGGATGGGCGGACGGCTTCCTCGCGCTCGCGCGCCAGCATGCGACGGAGCGGGGAACGTCGACGGCAGCATGCGGCTGAAGGAGCGGGTGATGGAGATGCTCAGCCGCAGCGATCGTCCGGGCCTCGAGCAGCTGGTGGTCGAGCAGCCGCGGGCCGTCCGCCATCTGCAGGGGCGGCTCTGGGACACCGACCCGGCCGTCCGCGCGAACGCCGCGTCAGCCCTCGGCGCGGCGGCGGCGGCCAATCCCGAGCTCGGCAGGGAGCTCCTGCGGCGGGCGATGTGGGCGCTCAACGACGAGTCGGCGACCAACGGCGCGGACGTGCTGCCGCTGATCGGAGAGATCGGTGTCCGGGACCCGGAGCTGGTCGCCCCGTTCGTGGGGCCGATGACGTCCTACCTCTGGGACGTGGGGCTGCGGCCGGGAATCCTGCGCGCGCTGTGCCGGATCGCGGAAGCCGCCCCCGAGCTGGTGACAGGGCTCCGCGATCGCCTGTCGATGATCGAACACACGAACGACCCCGGTGAGCAGGCCTGTCTCGACCGGCTGCTCGCCGTGAACAGGGAGGGTGGGGATGCAGATTGAAAGCCAGCGTCACCGCATGGAGCGCTGTCTGAAGGACGTGGAGGAGAACCCGGACAAGGCATCGGCCCACTACAACCTGGGCCTCGCCTGTACGGTTTCGGGACGCGTGAGACAGGCCGAGGAGTCCTATCTTCGGGCCCTCGAGCTGGAGCCGACGATGGTCGAGGCATGGGTCAACCTCGGTGGGGTGCGCCTGCTGCGCTGGGAGTTCCAGGGCTGCCTCGAGGCAACCCGGGAAGCAGCCAAGCTGCGCGACGACCTGCCGGTCATCCACTACAACATGGGTCAGGCCTACCTCTATCTCAACGATCCCGAGAACCTCGTGAAGTGCAACGAGCGCGTACTCGCGCTCGACCCCGGGCACGCTGCGGCCCACTACCACGCGGCGGTTGGGCAGCTGGCCCTGGACAACCTCGGCGCCGCCGAGCGTCACTTCGGCCGCGCGCTCGAGCTCGGCTATCGGCCGACCCAGGACTTCGTCAAGGCGATGGAGAAGGCCCAACTCAAGAAGCAGAGGCAACACGGCGTCACGTTGGTCGAAATCAGCGGGGCAGAAGCCCCGGAAAAGAAAAAGGAGGATTGAGATGGCCACATTCACCCAGGGAAACGTCAACATCGAAGTGGACGAAGACGGCTTCATGCAGGAGCCGGAGAAGTGGAACGAGGACGTGGCAGCGGCACTCGGCACCACCGAGGGCGTCAACGACCTCACCGAGGACCACTGGAAGGTCGTCAACTACCTGCGCGAGTACTACCTGCAGTTCGGCGTCGCGCCGATGATCCGCAAGCTCTGCAAGCAGACCGGCTTCCAGCTCAAGGAGATCTACGAGCTCTTCCCGTCCGGCCCTGCGAAGGGCGCCTGCAAGGTCGCCGGCCTGCCGAAACCCACCGGCTGCGTCTAGGCTTCGACGGCCCGCACCCGCCCCCATAAGGGGGCGGGTCCGGAGTCCGCAGACATGGAAGGTGCGCATGATTCCTGAAGAGCTCGAACGGTCTCGGGATGTCGTGCTCGATCGCTGGATCGAATCGGTGATGAGCGCGTACCCGCAAGAAACCGCGAAGTTTCTCCGCGCGCGGGCGGACCGGTTCGCCAACCCGGTCGGCGCCTCGTTGCGCGAGGGCCTCGCGGAGCTCCTGGACGGTGTTCTGGCCGGGACCGCGGCGGCCGAGCTCGAACCGGCCCTGGATCGTGTGATCCGGATTCGCGCGGTCCAGGACATGACACCCGCCGCGGCGGTCGGGTTCCTGTTCGACCTCAAGCGGCTGCTCCGGGAGGGGCCGGACGGCGAGCCGGTCGCGTCATCGCAGGTGCTGTCGGTCCTCGAGGACTCGATCGACCGCCTGGCCCTGCGCGCCTTCGAGGTGTACGTGAGCTGCCGCGAGCAGGTGTGGGCGATTCGCAACGCCGAGGTCAAGAATCTTTCGGTGGGCATCATGGAGCGCGTGGCCGCCTGGCGCGCGCAGCGTGAGACTTCGGACAACGCGCCCTGATCGCGGTCGGGGTCGTTTCCGTGCCCGATGGGGCTGAGAGGAAGGAGGGATCGGACGAATGGGAGCGTTGATATCACTGATCGCGGTCGCCGGCCTGGTGCTGATCGCCGCGGTGGGGGCGAGTGCGGGCGACGGTCTGCGCTTTGTGCTCGGGGTGATCGTTCCCGGGGTCGCCTTTGCCGTCTTCCTCGGTGGCATCATCTAC
Source organism: Chondromyces sp. (assembly GCA_035466375.1). Taxonomy (GTDB): domain Bacteria; phylum Acidobacteriota; class Thermoanaerobaculia; order Thermoanaerobaculales; family Sulfomarinibacteraceae; genus Sulfomarinibacter. Next base: position 699 of record DATIVB010000126.1, on the reverse strand, counting down.
CGGGTTGTCCGCTGGGCGGGGTCGCCGGTGCCGTTCCGGATCCCGACCCCGACCGGACAGGCGAAGTCCCTGCCCTGGATTCGCAACAACGAGCTCGAATCCCCGAGCGGGCTGCTCGGAGTGGTCGGCCGGATGGCGCTCGAGGTGCTGTTCTTCCGCTCGCTCTTCCGCAACACCCGGGTCGAGCTGTTGCCCGACAAGCAGAAGGTGAGCTACATCGCGGACAAGGGCCTGTGGGCGGCCGCCATGGCCTTCCACTGGGGGATGCTGATCTCCATCCTGCGCCACTTCCGTTTTTTCATCGAGCCGGTCCCGGCGTGGGTCGACTGGATCGAGAGCGCGGACGGGTTCTTCCAGGTCGGCCTCCCGGTGTACTTCATCTCGACCTTTCTCATGCTGGCGGGGCTCGCGTACCTGCTGGCGCGCCGCTTCGTCGACCACAAGGTCAAGTACATCTCGCTGCCGACCGACTACTTCGCCCTCTACCTGCTGCTCGGCATCGCCGTCACCGGCATCCTCATGCGGCACGTCGAAAAGATCGACGTGGTCCAGGTGAAGGCCGCGATCGCAGGCTGGGCGTCGTTCCAGGCGGTACAGCCGGTCGGCGTCGGCCTGTGGTACTTCGCGCACGTCTTCCTGGTCAGCGCCCTGCTGGTCTACTTCCCGTTCTCGAAGCTGCTGCACGCGCCGGGAGTGTTC
>DATIVB010000125.1:0-3685 GCA_035466375.1 Chondromyces sp. | reverse complement strand
CCACGCCTCGGACCCGTCGGCGACGATGACCGCTCCCGCCGCTTCTCTCGCGAGGCCGTCGGCGGCCCAGGGATGGGCCACCACCGGGACCCCCGCCGCCATCGCCTCCAGTACCTTCAACGGCACGCCGGAACCGAGGTTCATGGGGGCCAGCGCCGCCCGCGCCCGCGCCAGATAGGTGGAGAGGTCGGCCACGTCGCCCGCGACCTCGACCCCCGGCAGACCTGCGAGGCGCCGCACCGCCGCGGGCGGCCGGGCACCCGCCAGCACCCAGCGCGCTTCCGGGACGCGGCGCCGGAGGTCCGGCCAGACCTCGCGCGCGAACCAGAGGGCGGCGCGCACCGTCGGCCGATAGCCGAGGTTGCCGGAGAGCAGGACCACGGGGTCGGCGTTCGCTGGCTCGCAGCGGGCCACCGCCCGGCCCGAGACGGGCACCACCCGCCCGCGGCCCTGCGCGACCGCCAGCTCCATCAGGTCACGCTCGGCGACCGCGACCGTCAGGGTCGCCTCGTGGGCGAGCCAGGCCTCGCGGCGGCGGCAACGGCGCGCCTCGGCTCGGTACAGGGGCGCCATCCATGGCGCGGACGACGGCGCCGCGCGCTCGAAGTGCAAGCCCATGGCGTCGATGGCGTCGAAGATCACCGGCACGGACGGAGCCACCTCGCGAGCGGCCTCGAAGGCCCAGGCGCACCGCACCATCTGGACGACGACCACGTCCGGCTCGTGCTCACGAACCGCGGAGGCGACCGCGCGGCGAGCGTCCGGGCTGTCGTAGAGCCCCTCCTGCAGGGGGCGACCATCGAGTGCCGCCCGGAGGAGACCGAGGCCCGTCGCGGATCGAGAACGTCTGATCGGTTTCACCGGCACGTTCCGGGCGGGGATCGTGTCGGCGGGCACGGCGGGGCACACCAGCCGCACCTCGTGCTCTCGAAGCGCCTCGGCCCACTGCACCGTCCGCACCTGATTCCCCCGCCACGGCGGCCACGGGAACCGGCTGCAGATCAGCAGCACCCGCATCAGTTGGCGAAGAACTCTTCGATCGCGGAGACCACCTCGCGCTGCTCACTCTCCTCGAGCTCGGGAAACACCGGCAGCGCCAGCACCTCGCGGCTCGCCTTCTCCGCGACCGGGAAGTCGCCCTCGTCGTGACCGAGGCCGGCGAAGCACGGCTGCAGGTGGAGCGGCAGCGGATAGTAGACCGCGCAGCCGATCCCCCGCGCGGTCAGGAAGGCCCGCAGCTCGTCACGCCGCGGCACCCGCACGACGTACTGGTTGAAGGTGTGCCCGCGACCGGGCACCGCCTCCGGCAGGCCGATCGTGCCGTCGAGCCCGGCTTCGGCGAACAGGTGCCGGTATCGTTCGGCGTTCGCCCGCCGTCCTTCGATCCAGCCCGCCACGTGCGGCAGCTTGACGCGCAAAATCGCGGCCTGCAGCGCGTCGAGGCGGAAGTTGCCGCCCACCAACGGGTGCTCGTAGGGGCCCGACTGGCCGTGCATCCGCAGCTCGCGCAGACGGCGGTCGATCTCCTCGTCGGCGGTGGTGATCATGCCGCCGTCCCCGAAACAGCCGAGGTTCTTCGAGGGGAAGAACGAGAAGGCACCCATGATCCCGATCGAGCCGACCTGACGCCCTCCGAAGTCGGCGCCCCACGACTGGGCGCAGTCCTCGACCACCGGCACCCGGCCGGCGGCCTCGATGATGGCCCCCATGTCGGCCGATTGGCCGAACAGGTGGACCGGCACCACGGCCCGGGTCCGCGGACCGATGCGGTCGCGCACCTGGCGTGGATTCAGGCAGTAGTCGACCGGGTCGATATCGACAAAGATGGGAGTCGCCCCGAGACGGGTCACGACCCCGGCGGTGGCGAAGAACGTGAAGGTGGGGACGATGACCTGGTCGCCGGGGCCGACGCCGAGCGCCATGAGCGCCTCGAGCAGCGCGTCGGTGCCGGAGCTCACGCCGACGGCGTGCGCCACGCCGAGCACCGTGGCCGCCTCGCGCTCGAAGTCCTCGACCTCGCTGCCGAGGATGAAGCGCTGCGATTCGCAGACCTGGTCGATGGTCTGGCGGAACGCCTCACGCAGCGGTCGGTACTGACGGGTCAGATCGAGCAGGGGAACGGGCATGGTGACCTCCGGTGGCGCGCGGCCGGGGGACAGGGTACCGCCAACCACGAGAATTAGGAATGAGGAATTAGGAATGAGGAATTCCCACCCGCGCTCCCATGAACGTGGAGAGTTTCGGGCGGATGGGTGGCATTCCTAATTCCGAATTCCTCATTCCTCATTCCTCATTCCTAACTCCTTGTTTGCTACCATGATCCAGCGACTACCTGTCGCTCAAGGGGCTTGCATGCACATCTGCGTGGTGGGAACGGGTTACGTGGGTCTCGTGACGGGCGCGTGCCTCGCCGATTTCGGTATCGATGTCACCTGCGTCGACAACGACCGCGCCAAGATCGACATGCTGCTCGACGGCCGGGTGCCGATCTACGAGCCCGGCCTCGAGGCGCTGGTCGAGAAAAACGCCAAGGCCGGGCGCCTCCACTTTTCGACCGAGCTCGCTTCCTCCGTCGAGAACGCCCTCGCCATCTTCATCGCGGTCGGGACGCCGCCGCGGGAGGACGGTTCGGCCGACCTCTCGTACGTCGTCCAGGTTGCGGAGTCCATCGCCGACAATCTGAACGGCTACAAAGTGGTGGTCACCAAGTCGACGGTTCCCATCGGCACCGGCCAGCTGATCGACAGGATCATCCGCGAACGCACGAACGGCCAGCACCCCTTCTCGGTGGTCTCGAACCCCGAGTTCCTGCGCGAGGGCTCGGCGATCGAGGACTTCATGCGGCCCGACCGCGTGGTCATCGGCGCCCGCGACGAGCAGGCGATCGCCATCATGAAAGACATCTACTCGCCGCTGTACCGGATCGAAACGCCATTCGTGATCACCAACGTCGAGTCGTCGGAGCTCATCAAGTACGCTTCCAACGCCTTTCTCGCCACCAAGATCACCTTCATCAACGAGGTCGCCGAGCTGTGCGAGCGACTGGGCGCCGATGTCCACCACGTCGCCAAGGGCATGGGTCTCGACCGCCGCATCGGGCCCAAATTCCTGCACCCAGGCCCCGGGTACGGGGGCTCGTGCTTCCCGAAGGACACCCACGCACTGGCCGAGATCGCCCGCGAGTCGGGGCGGCCCTTCGAGATCGTGGAGACGGTGATCGCGGTCAACGACCGGATCAAGGAGCGGGCCATCGACCGGGTCCACAGCGCGGTCGGAGCGGATCTGTCCGGCAGGGTGATCGCCATTCTCGGCCTCAGCTTCAAGCCCGAAACCGACGACATGCGCGACTCGGCGTCGATCCCGCTGGTCGAGGCCCTGCTGGCTGGAGGCGCCACCGTCAAGGCCTTCGACCCCGTGGCGATGGACAGAGCCCGCGAGCTGCTGCCGGCCGAGGTCGAGTACTGCGGCGACTCCTACGACGCTGTTGACGGCGCCGACGCGATGGTCATCGTCACCGAGTGGAACCAGTTCCGCTCCCTCGACATGAGGCGTATCCACGACCGGCTGCGGCAGCCGATCGTCATCGACCTCCGCAACGTGTACGACCCGCTGAAGATGCGGGAGCAGGGCTTCCAGTACACCAGCGTCGGCCGCGCGGCGGAGAACCTGCCCACCGCGTAAGTCG
>DATIVB010000124.1:0-2400 GCA_035466375.1 Chondromyces sp. | reverse complement strand
GACCTGCCCGCCGGCGAGCGCGAGCGCACGATGCGCAACCTCGAGCGCTTCCGCAGCCTGCTCGACCGGGTCGACGACCCCTACCCGCTGATGGGCGAGTTCATGAGCAGGGTGCGCGCCGCCTTCGAGGACGGGCGCCTCGAGAAGCACGAGGTCGAGGAGCTGAACCTGTTCCTCGAACAGACGATCGAGGAATCGGGGGTGCCGGTGATGCAGCTCGGCAGCAAAATTAGGAATGAGGAATTAGGAATGAGGAATGCCGCCCTCCTACCCGTGACTCCGGAGAAGGCCGCCCTTCGGCATGAGCTCTCGGAGATCTCGGTTCACGGTCCCGCCCCAGGTTTCGGGCGCCGTTCCAACGGCGGGGGGTGGTCGGGAATTCCTAATTCCTAACTCCTAATTCCTCATTCATATGACCGCTTCCCGCTTCGTCCTCAAAACCCCCTTCTCGCCCGCCGGCGACCAGGTGCAGGCGATCGAGAAGCTCGTCGAGGGCGTCGAGTCGGGCGTCGCGTTCCAGACCCTGCTCGGGGTGACGGGCTCGGGCAAGACCTTCACCATGGCCAAGGTCGTGGAGCGCACCAACCGCCCCACGCTGGTGCTGAGCCACAACAAGACCCTTGCGGCGCAGCTGTACCAGGAGTTCCGGGCCTTCTTCCCCGACAACGCGGTCGAGTACTTCGTCTCCTACTACGACTACTACCAGCCCGAGGCCTACGTGCCGGCGTCCGACACGTACATCGAGAAGGAGACCTCCATCAACGAGGAGATCGACCGCATGCGGCTGTCGGCGACGCGCTCGCTGTTCGAGCGCCGCGACGTGCTGATCGTCGCTTCGGTGAGCTGCATCTACGGCCTCGGCTCGCCGGAGGCCTACTTCGGGATGCTGCAGCTGTTCGAGAAGGACGTCGAGCAGCCGATGGAGGAGGTGCTGCGCCAGCTCGCCAAGATGCAGTACGAACGCACCCACCTCGACCTCGCGCCTGGTTCCTTCCGGCTCCGAGGCGACTCGCTGGAGATCTTCCCGCCGTACGACGACACCGCGGTGAGGATCTCGTTCTGGGGCGATCACGTGGAGCGGATCGAGCGCATCGACCCGGTGCGCGGCGCCGCACTCGAGGAGCTCGACCGGCTCCCGATCTACCCGCGCACCCACTACGTGACCCCGCGCTCGCAGCTTCTGGCCGCCGTCGACGGCATCCGCGCCGAGCTCGACGAGCGCCTCGCCGAGCTCAACGGACAGGGCAAGCTGCTCGAGGCGCAGCGGCTCGCGCAGCGCGCCCACTACGACCTCGAGATGCTGACCGAGCTCGGCTACTGCCAGGGCATCGAGAACTACTCGCGCCACCTCACGGGGCGCGCCCCGGGCGAGCCGCCGCCGACCCTGCTCGACTACTTCCCGTCCGACTTCCTGTGCATCATCGACGAGTCGCACGTCACCGTGCCGCAGGTGGGCGGCATGTTTTACGGCGACCGCTCGCGCAAGCAGACCCTGGTCGACTTCGGGTTCCGGCTGCCGTCGGCGCTCGACAACCGGCCCCTGACCTTCGAGGAGTTCGAGGAGCGGATCCACCAGGTGGTCTTCGTCTCCGCCACTCCGGGGCCCTACGAGCTCGCGCACTGCGAGGGCGAGGTCGTGGAGCAGTTGATCCGTCCCACCGGCCTGCTCGACCCCCAGGTCGAGGTGCGGTCGGCGGCGCAGCAGGTGGACGATCTCCTGGCCGAGATCCGCGAGGTGGTGGCGCGCGGCGAGCGCGTGCTGGTGACGACCCTCACCAAACGCATGGCCGAGGACCTCTCCAGCTACCTCGCGGAGATGGACGTACGGGTGCGCTACCTGCACTCTGAGATCCACACCCTGGAGCGCTCGGCGATCCTCGCCGATCTGCGCAAGGGGGAGTTCGACGTGCTGGTGGGGATCAACCTGCTGCGCGAGGGCCTCGACCTGCCGGAGGTCTCGCTGGTCGCGATCCTCGATGCCGACCAGGAGGGCTTCCTGCGCTCCGAGACGTCGCTCATCCAGACCATCGGCCGTGCCGCCCGCAACCTCGAGGGCCGGGCCGTGCTCTACGCCGACCGGGAGACCGGCTCCATGCAGCGCGCCCTCGCCGAGACCCGCCGTCGCCGCGTGACCCAGCACGAGTACAACCTCGAGCACGGCATCGAGCCGCGCTCCATCGTCAAGGACGTGGCGAGCCCGCTGCTGGCGATGGCCGAGCTCGACTACTACGGGCCGGGGGCGAAGCCGCTGCGTTTCTCGGACCGCGACGACGACCTCCCCGACGACGCCGTCTCCCTCAACAAGCTGATCACCGAGCTCGAAAAGCGCATGCGCGCCGCCGCCAAGGCGCTCGAGTTCGAGGAGGCGGCGAGGCTCCGCGACCGGCTCAAGGAGCTGAG
>DATIVB010000123.1:0-4091 GCA_035466375.1 Chondromyces sp. | reverse complement strand
GGCCGCGGCTCGGCGGCCGACGTCCAGATCAAGGACTCCGAGGTCTCCCGCAAGCACGCCATGCTCGAGGTGCGCGGGGGCAAGGTGATGCTGGTCGACCTCGGCGCCACCAACGGCACCTGGGTCGACGGCGAGCGCGCCGCCGAGGCCGAGATCGCCAACCAGGGCGAGTTCACTCTCGGCTCGACGACCCTGATGCTGATCGTCACCGGCGGCCCGCCGCCGGGTTGATCCGCCCGCCCACCCGACAGCAGGGCTCGTCTTCTGGCGCGTGCCCGTGTCCGGGTTCAGGTGCAGTGGCAGCGGCAGATAGCAGTGGCAGTGACAGTGGCAGTGACAGTGGCAGTGGCTGCTGCAGGAACATGCGGCCGGCACCGATTCAGGCGATCGGCGGCGGGAACGGTGTACAGTCTCCTCGGCCGGAACCTCGCGCGGCGAATGCCCCGCCTTCCGCTGACCTGCCATTCTGACGACGCCGACCGCGGCTCGGCCCGGTCCTCGAGGGTTGAAATTGGTTCGCATCTTGCTTACCGTTTGCGGTTGATGCCGGCGCCGGTTGCACCGGCGCAAGGGAGGCGCGATCGATGATCGAAGTTGAAAATCTCGGCAAGACGTACGTCACCGAGCCGGTGGTCCGGGACCTGAGCTTCTTCGTCCCCGAAGGCCAGGTGCTCGGTTTCCTCGGACCCAACGGGGCGGGCAAGACCACGGTGATGCGGATGCTCACCGCATTCCTGCCGCCGACCACCGGACGGGTGGTGGTGGCGGGGGTGGACCTCGACCAGGACCCGGTCGAGCTGCGCCGCAACGTCGGCTACCTGCCGGAGAACGTGCCCCTTTACCCCGAGCTGCGGGTCGATGAGTACCTTCGCTTCCGGGCCGACGTCGAGGGCGTGCGGCGCGCCGAGGTCGCGGCCCGGGTCGACGAGGTGATCGACCGCTGCCTGATCGGCGACGTGCGCCGGCAGATGATCGGCACGTTGTCGAAGGGCTACCGGCAGCGGGTCGGCCTCGCGGGGGCGCTGGTCCACAAGCCGAAGGTCCTGATCCTCGATGAGCCCACGGTCGGCCTCGATCCCAACCAGATCATCAAGGTGCGCGAGCTCATCGCCGAGCTCGGCCGCGACCACACGGTGCTGCTCTCGACCCACATCCTCCCCGAGGTTGAGCAGGTCTGCGAGCGCGTGTTCATCATCGACCGCGGCCGCATCGTCGCCGACGGCACGCCGGACGCCCTACGCACCCGGCTGGTGGGCAACCCGACGCTGGCGGTCGAGCTCGGGGGCGCGGGCATCGAGGCCGTCGAGGCCTTGACGGCGCTCCCCGGCGTGGTCGGCGTGCAGCCGACCGGCGACGGCGGCTTCCGCCTCGAGCACGGCGCCGGCGCCGACCCGCGCGAGGCGGTCTTCCGGCTCGCCGTGGAGAGGGGCTGGGTGCTGCTCGGGCTGACGCCGCAGCGCGCGACGCTCGAGGACGTCTTCGTCCGCCTCACCACGCGCGAGGACGCGGTCGCGGCGGCGCCGGCCAAGGAGGTGCAGCATGCGTAAGACCTGGGCCATCGTCCGCCGCGAGCTCATCGCCACCTTCTCGTCGCCGCTCGCCTACGTCGTGATGACCGCCTTCCTGCTCATGCAGGGCTACATCTTCTACCTGATCGTGTCCTTCCTCAACGATCCGCAGACCCCGGCGATGACGCCGCTGCGGCTGTTCTTCGGCGGCACCATCTTCTTCTGGCTCTTCCTCCTGTTCGTGGTGCCGGTGATCACGATGCGCCTGATCGCCGAGGAGAGGCGCTCCGGCACCATCGAGGTCCTGCTGACCTCGCCGCTGACCGAGTACCAGGTGGTGATCGGCAAGTTCCTCGCGGCGCTCGCCTTCTACGTCGCCCTGTGGCTGCCGACCGTGCTCTACGTCCTGATCCTCAAGCGCCACTCCGAGATCGACCTCGGCCCGGTCGCGGCAGGCTACATCGGCGTGCTGCTGCTGGGTTTCCTCTTCGTCGCGGTCGGCACCCTGGCCTCGACCCTGACCGACAACCAGCTGATCGCGGCCATCATCGCCTTCGCAGCGATGGTACTGCTGTTCTCCATCGGGCTCGTCGAGCAGCTGCTGATCTCGAGTTCGTTCCTCAAGGAGGCCCTCGCTCACATGAACCTGTGGACCCAGATGGACGACTTCGCCAAGGGCATTGTCGACACCCGCCACGTGGTCTACCAGCTGTCGGCGGGCGCGCTCTTCCTGTTCCTCGCCGCCAAGTCGCTCGAAGTGAAGAAGTGGAGGTGACGGCATGAGACAGCAGGCCGTCCGTTACACCCTCTCCGGTGTCGTCGCCGTGGTGCTCGTCGTCGCCCTGACGGTCATGGTCAACTGGCTCTCGGCCCGGCGCTGGGCGCGCACCGACCTCACTTCGACCAAGATCTACTCGCTCTCCGAGAAGACCGAGAACATCCTCCGCGACCTCGACGAGGAGGTCCGCACGGTTGTCTTCATGACTCCCGCGACCCCGATGTTCGACCAGGTCCAGGAGCTGCTCGAGCGCTACAAGGCGACGTCGGACAAGGTCTCGGTCGAGTTCATCGACCCCGACAGGGAGCCTCTCAAGACGACCCAGCTCGCCGAGCAGTTCGGCGTCCAGGTGGCCAACACCGTCGTCTTCGCGGTCGGCGACCGCACCAAGTACGTGACCTCCGACCAGATGGCGGAGATGGACTACTCGGGCATGCAGTACGGCCAAGGGCCGACCATGCGCGCCTTCAAGGGCGAAGAGCAGTTCACCTCGGCCATCCTGTCGCTGGTCGCGCCGGACGTGCCGAAGGTCTACTTCGTGACCGGCCACGGCGAGGCCTCCGCGACCGGCGACGGCGGGACCACCGACCGCAGCCTGTCGGTGCTGGCCGAGGCGCTGAAGCGCGAGAACATGGAGACCGCCGACGTCACCCTGCTCTCCGGGGTGGTGCCGGACGACGCCGACATCCTCGCCATTGTCGGCCCGACCCGCGCCTTCACCGAGCCCGAGATCGCGGCCCTGGAAGCCTTCCTCGACGGCGGCGGCCGGTTGCTTGCCGCCCTCGACCCGCTGATCGAGCCCACGGGCGTCATGCGCCCGACCCGGCTCGAGGCACTGCTGGCCGGCCGCGGCGTGGCGGTGCGCGACGACCTGGTGGTCGATCCCTCGCGGCGGTTGCCGTTCTATGACCTGTCGGCGGTCTATCTGCAGGACGTCCTCTCCCACCCGGTGACCAACGGTCTCGAGGGTCTCGCGGTGCTGATGACCGTCGCGCGCTCGCTCGCGGCCGAGGGCGACGGGGCGCAGGCGCTGGTGCAGACCTCCGACCAGGGCTGGGGCGAGACCGACCTCGGCATGCTGCTGCGTGGCGAGCCGGTGGCCCTCGACGGGACCGACAACGCCGGGCCGGCGGTGGTGGGGGTGGCGGTCGACGGGGCGCCGCCGCCGGTCGACGAGCTCGGGGACGAAGCGCCGGCGGCCGACGCCTTCCGGATCGTGGCTTTCGGCGACTCCGACTTCCTCACCGACCTCGATATCGCCAATGCCGGCAACGCGGTCCTCGCCGTCAACGCTTTCAACTGGCTCGGAGCGCGCGAGGAGCTGCTCGGCATCCCGCCCCGCGACGTCGAGCAGGTGAGCCTCTTCCTGAGCGGGCCGCAGATGCGGAACATCCTGCTGCTGGTTCTGTTGGTGATGCCCGGAGCGGCGATCCTCGCCGGGATCCTGGTCTGGCGACGTCGGAGACACTGATCGTGCCCGATTTCGGATTTCGGATTTCGGATTTCGGATTTCCAGGCCACCCGCCCGAAGACGTTTTCCGGCGCGGGCGTGAGTGGACGGGAACTCAAAACTCAAAACTCAAAATTCAAAACTCTCGAGTGGAAGAGCGATGAAACCGAAAAACCTCATAATCCTCGCGGCGATCGTAGTCGCCCTTGGCGCCTATATCTTCCTCTTCGAACGGCACCGGCCGAGCTCGGAGGAGGCGCGCGACGCGGCCGACCGGGTGCTGCGCGATTTCGACCGCGACCGGGTCACCGGCCTGCTCGTCGAGCGCGACGGTGAGCGGCTGCGGCTCGAGAAA
>DATIVB010000122.1:0-2417 GCA_035466375.1 Chondromyces sp. | reverse complement strand
CAGGAGTGTTTTTTGACCTGGCGCCGGGGTCAAACCGCTTCCTTGTGGCGTCACGACGCGAGCAGTGACACGTGTGCCCTTGTGGCGACAGCCGTTTCGGCTGCCGCGTGGGCGGGCAAACCGGGTTGAATGAGGAATTAGGAATGAGGAATGCCGCCCGCCCGCCCATTTCGAATTTCGGATTTCGAATTTCGGATTTCCACCCACCCGCCCGCTGAGCATGAGGCGGTGCAGGTCCACGGGGTCAACAGCTTCCGGGGCAGTGGCAGGAGCAGTGACAGCGGCAGTGGCCGGAGACAGTGGCAGAGGCAGTGGACAGCCACAGCGCACAGGTGGGCGCGTGAGCACTGACCCGGTCATCCCCTCGGGTTGAGCAACCGCCAGATCATGGCGCGCACTTCGTCGAAGGTCGCCAGCACCGTGGCAGTGCCGGGCCCATCCACGACCCCGGCGTGAGCCAGGAGACGGAGATGGCTGTCCACCTCCTTGGCCGAGGCGTAGGCGATCCGCCAGAAGTGCTGGCGGTCCCGTCCGGAACGGCCTTGCCCCTCGGCGAGGTTGGCGGGGACGGAGCTCGCCGAGCGGATCACCTGATCGGCAATCGACTTCAAGGGCGTCGGCACCCTCATCACGAGCTTGATCGCAGTGCCTGCGGCTGCCAGGGCTTTCGAGTGGGCAACGAGGTCGGTCGTCGTGAGGGCGTCGAGCATGGTCACCTCCGGGTCGTTCATGACCACCCCTCAATGCCGGTGGGGCAGCCGGAGTCAAGGGTGCTCTGCACCGGGCCCCGGGCCCGGCTTGCCCTTGACTCCGGCTGCCCCACTGGCTATCCCCGGACGTGAACGACCCGGAGGTGGCCATGCCGCGGTCGCGCCGCCGGCTCGCTGCCACGGACGCTGCCCTCTGAGACTGAAACTGACACTGAAACTGTCACTGAAACTGCCACTGAGACTGTCACTGTCATCTGCCACTGTCACTGAAGCTGAATCCGGGCAGGGAGACGGACACAGAAACGGGCACGGGCCCCGCCGGTGTGCGAAACCAACGTGGAACGTGGAACGTGCAAACGTTCTAACGTTCAACGTCGTCGCGATCCGCCGGGAGGCGGATTGCGACCTCGAGGCCGCCGTCGGGGTGATTGCGGGCGCTGACCGAGCCGCTGTGCAGCTCGACGGCGCGGCGGGTGATGGCGAGGCCGAGGCCGGCGCCGCCCGAGCCGCGCTCGCGGGCGTCGGCGACGCGGGTGAAGGGCTCGAAGAGCGAGCCCAGGTGCTCGTCGGGGACGCCCGGACCGCGGTCGCGCACGGTCACCCGCACGAAACCGGCGTCAGACTCGAGGCTGACCTCGACCGCGCTGCCGGCGGGCGCGAAGCGGATGGCGTTGCGGAGGACGTTGTCGAGGGCGCTGCGCACCAGCCCCGGGTGGCCGTGCAGCGGGCAGTCGGGGCACGGACCGAGCTCCACCCGGCTCCCCGCCGCCACGGCCTCGAAGGAGGCGTCGTCCACCACCTCGCCGACGAGGTCGGCGAGGTCGAAGGCGACCGGCTCGCCGCCGGCCTGGCCCGCCGCGAGCCGCTCGAGCAGCAGCAGCTGCCCGATGAGCTCGTCGATCCGCCCTGCTTCGCGCTCGATGCGGTCGAGCTGCTCGCCGGCCGACGCGCCGGCCCGGTTGCGAGCGAGCTCGAGCGCCACGCGCAGCCGGGCGAGCGGCGAGCGCAACTCGTGCGAGACGTCGCGCAGCAGGCGTCGCTGCGAGCCGAGCAGGCCCTCCAGCCGCTCGGCCATGGCGTCGAAGTCGCGGGCGAGCTCGCCGATCTCATCGCGCCGCGTCGCCACCGGGCCCTCGACCCGTGCCGACAGGTCGCCCTCGCTGAGGCGCTGGGTGGCGCGCCGCAGGGCGCCCACCGGCTGCGAGAGGTGCCGGGCGAGCAGCAGGCTCAGCCCGCCCACCACGAGGGCGAGGGCCGCCAGGCGCAGCCACAGCGCGCCCGGCTCGAGCAGGTCGATGGGTCCCGGCGGCCGGTGCAGGGTCCCCACAACCACGAAGGCGCGCCCCTGCGGGTCGCGGGCCGGCCTCGCCACCAGGTGGAAGCCGCCCCTCCGGAGCGCCTCGCCTTCGCCGCTCGCCACGACCCGGAGGGCCAGCTCCACCGCCGCTTCGGGGGCGTCGCGCTCGGAGACCTCGCGACCGCTCTCATCGAAGACGAAGGTCGCCACTCCGCGGTGCTCGTGGCCCCGGGGCCCGCCTCCCCGACCATCGCCCCGCATGGGTCCGTCTGCGCCGGACTCGGCGATCCGCTGCACCGTCCGATTGACCCGCTCCTCCGCCCAGCGCTCGGCCCCCTGCTGCCAGCGGTCGAGCCGCGAGCGCGACTGTGTGAAGAAAGGCGAGGTCACGACCAGGACGACGCCGATCG
>DATIVB010000121.1:0-2552 GCA_035466375.1 Chondromyces sp. | reverse complement strand
CCCCTACTCGATCCACTCGGCCAGGGCGCGCAGCTTGGCGGGATCGAGCACCGTCACGTGGTGCGGCGCGGCGGCGATGATGCCGTCGTCCTCGAGGCGGCGGAAGGTGCGCGAAAGGACCTCGGGCCCGGTGCCGAGCTGTGCGGCGATCAGGTTGCGGGGCTGCGCGAGCTCGATGGTGGCGCCCGACTCCGGGTGGTCGGTGCCGGCGCGGGCCAGCAGGTAGAGGGCCAACCGCTCCTCGACTCGGCGCTGGGTCAGGAGCTCGAGCTTGGAGGCCAGCCGGCGGGTCCACATCGAGACCGAGCCGAGCATCGCCAGGGCGAGCTCCGGAGAGCCCCGCAGGAGGTCGATCAGGGCCGCGCGCGGCAGGTACCAGACCCTGGCGGGCTCCACCACCTCCGCGGTCGCGGGGTAGGTGTCGCCGGCGAACAGCGCCGCCTCGGCGAAGGTCTGGCCCGGGTGGACGAGGTGCAGCAGCAGCTCGCGCCCCTTGGACGAGTAGCGCATCAGCTTGACCTGGCCCGCCAGCACCACGAACAGCGCCTCGGCCGTCTCGCCCTCGTTGAAGACGATCGCGCCGCGCTCGTAGCTGCGCTCGAAGCCCGCGGCCGCCACCCGTCGGCGCTGCTCGCCGCTGAGCTGCTCGAAGAGAGGAATCGCCGCCAGCCGTTCGGGGTCGCCGCTCATGGGGCGATTCTACTGTGAACCAGGCCCTTTACCACCCCGAGGCCTTGGGGCAGCCGTCGCAGGCGGCGGGGAACGGATTGTCCGCCATGGCGTGCTCGAGCGACTCGAAGGCGCGGTCGATCTCGGCCAGCCGCGACGCACCCCAACCCGAGGCCGTCAAGGCCTGATCGCCGTACCTGGCGTCCGCCGCCATGCGCCGTTGGAAGGGCTCGATGAAGGATTGATGGTCGGGGCCGTCGAGAATCTCAGACAGCGTCGCCTCAGCCAGATTCCCGAACACTGAAGGCTCGACGTCGAGAACCCCGTCTCGGGTGCAGCGGGGCACCGGACCGTCGATGGGCAGGTTGAGCATCACGCACGGCCCCACCCGCCCGTCCCAGCGCACGCTGAGGATCTGGCGTGGATCGAGGGCGCACGTCAGCATCTCCTGCGGTTCGAAGGTCGGCAGCCGGAGCTCGATGCGGCGCGACCGGGCCGCCGCCGCAGCGGCCTCCAGGGCTTCGCGAATCGCGGCATTCACGCCGCCCTCCGCCCAGGCGGCCTGCTGCCGCAGCTCGGCGGTGGGCAGAAAGTCGAGGTGGCTGACGAGCACCGCGTCGGCCCCGGCCGATGCCGCCGCGCGCACCACCGCTTCGAGGCCGCCGGCGTTGTCGCGGGTCAGCAGATAGCTCACGTGCAGCCGCGGCCGCACGGCCGAGGCCCTGCGCCCGGCAAGCTCCGCCAGTGCTTCGAGGACATCCGTCGTCCGCACCCCGTCCCGGAGCCTGAGGTTGTCGGCGTCGGTCCCGGCCACCGACAGGGCGAGCACGTCGACCGTGCCGGAGGCCAGCCAGCCGGAAGCCTCGCGCAGCAGGTCGCCGTTCGACGTGATGCCCACCCGACAGCCCGCGGCGTGCGCGTCCGCGGCCATCGACTCGAGCTCCGGATGAAGCAGCGGCTCGCCCCAACCCTGCAGGTGCAGGTGCCGCACCAGCCCCAGGTCGGGCAGGAGGCGGCGCCAGAGCTCGTCGGAGAAATCGCCCTCGAGCCAGCGCTCGCCGAGCACCGTGCGCGCGCAGATCGCGCAGAGGCGCGTGCATCGGCTGGTGACCTCGAGCTGCAGCGCACTCAAACGGTGTCGTCGCATCGACCCAGGATAGACCGTCCCGCTCCCGTGCCGCAGCGCCGCTCAGCGCTCGGCGGGCTCCTCCGCCATCGCCGTGCCGCCCACGTGGGTATAGAGCGGCGAGTCGATCTCCTGCAGGCGGCGGTGGAACTAGTGCTCGCTGACCGCGGTGTGCCAGTGGCCGGCGGCCCGGAAGCCGACCACCACCGCGAGGTAGAGCCCGATCGCGATCGCCGCCGCGGTCACCGGCCGCAGCCACGGGGTGCGCGCAACAAGGCGCGGCGGCCGCACCGCGAGGCAGCCCTTCACCGGGCAGGCCACGACGCAGTCCTGACACGAGCTGCACTCGATCGAGGCGACCCGCTGCATGGTGTGGACCGGGAGACGGGCCGGGCAGGCCTTGGTGCACGCCTTACAGTCGGTGCACTGTTCCGGGTCGCGGGTCACCTTGAGCGGCGCGAAGCGGCCGAGCATCCCCACCAGCGCGCCGTACGGGCAGAGGTAGCGACACCACAGGTCGCGGACGAAGACCGAGGCGACGATCAGCGCCCCGGTCACGCCGATGGTCAGCCGCGACGGCTCGGCGAAGAAGAGCCACATCTTGGCGTCGACCACCTTGGCGTAGGGGCTCGAGAGGAAGGCCTCGACGCCGCGCGGGTCCATGGCGAACCAGATCGCCCACACGAAGAAGCCGAGCAGCAGAAACTTGATCCCCCGCAGCGGGATGTCGACCCACTTCGGCGGCGTCAGGGTGCGG
>DATIVB010000120.1:0-3188 GCA_035466375.1 Chondromyces sp. | reverse complement strand
GGCGCCGCGGCCAGCTCCGCCGGTCCCGGCCAGCGCGCGAAGAGCTCGGGCGTCACCCGGTTGACTCTGACATCGGTGCACTGCGCCGACAGCACCGTCGCCACCAGCAGCTGCCACGGCGTCTCGAAGTCGAGCTCGCAGCTCGCGTCCGGGTACGCCGCGGCGAGGCGGGTTACGATCTCGGCGGCGCGTACGGCGCGGTCCACCGTCAGTAGCTGAAGGTCGAGCCGCCGATGAACTCGCGCAGGATCGAAGTGTGCGGCACCTCGTCGGGAAAGATCGGCACGAACATGGACAGGTGCTTGAGCAGCCTGAAGGCCTCGGTGTACGCGGGGCTGACCCGCGGCACCTGGAGCAGGAAGCGCTCGGCGAAGATCTTCAGCACCGCCGGCTCGTAGACCAGGGCCGAGTTGAACATGACGTCGGCCTGCTCCTGGAAGGGGAAGATCCACCGCCCCTCGCCCTGGCGCACGCGCTCCCACAGCTCGAGGGTGCGCTCGGCCGTGAACCCCCGGTAGAGCCGGTCGCGGACGATGCGTCGGATGAGCCGCGCGTCGGAGGTGAAGATCCGGTTGTGGTCATCGATCGCGAGCTGGGACAGGGCGGAGATGAAGATCCGGTAGAGGCTCTGGCGCGGGACAGACTGGGTGAGCCGGTCGTTGAGGCCGTGGATGCCCTCCACCACCAGCACCTGATGGGGTTCGAGGCGCAGGGGGACCCACTGGGATTCGGCCTTGCGGCTGCCGCTGATGAAGTCGAAACGGGGCGTCAGCACCTCGCGGCCTTCCAGCATCTGGGCGAGGTGGAGGTGGAAGAGCTCGAGGTCGATGGCCTCGATCGACTCGAAGTCCGGCAGCCCGTCGCCGTTCTTCGGCGTCAGCTCGCGGTCGACGTAGTAGTTGTCGAGCGACAACGAGACCATCTCAATGCCGTTGACCCGCAGCTGGACGCCGAGGCGTTTGGCAAACGTGGTCTTGCCCGACGAGGTCGGCCCGGCGATCGTGACCAGCCGAACCTCGGGCCGCCGCGACAGGATCTGGTCCGCCACCTTGGCGATCTTCTTCTCGTGCAGTCCCTCGGCGATGCGGATGATGTGGCGGACGTCGCCGTCGAGGCACAGCCGGTTGAGCTGGCCCACGTTCTGCAGGCCCAGCAGCTCCTGCCAGCGGCGGGTCTCGACGTAAGTCTTGAAGAGCAGCGGGCGCGGGGTGAAGCGCGGCAGCTGGCTGCGGTCGGCGCGCCGCGGAAATCTCAAGAGGAGGCCGTCCTCATAGGGGATCACGCCGAAGGTCGGGCAGCAGCCGGTATTGGGGGCGCAGGGGCCGTAGGCCAGGTCGACGAAGCGGCCGCAGCTCAGGGTGTGCACGGTCGAGGAGCGCCGGGTCGCGAGCAGCAGCAGCTTGTCCTCGCTGCCGCTGGCAACGAAGTACCTCTCGGCTTCTTCGATGGTTACCGTCTGACGCACGAACGGGCGCGCCTCGTGGTGGATCTCCTTCATCCTGGCCTCGATGGCCGGGGCCATCTCCTCGAGCGGCGGGTGCTCGCCGCGCATCCGGTAGTGGTAGCAGTTGCCCAGGGACTGCCCGATCACCGGACGCACCTCGGGGAAGAGCTCGCGGGACGCCTCGAAGAACATCAGGTTCACCGACCGCTTGTAGACCGACTCGCCCTCGCGGTCGCCGTAGGAGACGAGCTCGAGATCGACCTCGCCGCGCAGCGGAAAGTCGAGCATCACCTGGCGACGGTTGACCATCGCCGACAACACGGTGTCGGGGATCCGGCCGTTGATCTCGCGCAGGAACTCGGCGACCCGGATCCCGGCCTCGAGGCGGTGGGTCCGGCCGCGGTAGCGCACTTCGACATGGCTGTTGGTTTCCATGGTCCTCCGGAAGCTGCTGCGGCCGCCGCGGCCGCAGTTCAAGACCGCCACTATAACCTGCCGGCGCCGATGGTTCGAACCGCCGCCGTCCACCCTTCGCGCCGCCGCAGGCCGGTGCCGATGCCGGGAAAGTGGTGCGGCCGGCCTCGACGAACACCGCTCCCGAAGCGGGCCAAGATCGCCGCGATTACACTCTTGCGCAGCGCTCCGGGATTCGTATACTGGGGTTTCACACAAGGCGCCCATGCCATACCGAAGGGTGGTCGAATCAGTCGGCGATACGGGGGCATGGGCGCCGTTTTCACGCCGACGGGCCACCTCGTTCGAGGTGGCCCGATTCCGAAAGGCGGGGCCGACCCGGTCTACTTGCCCTTGCCGATCTTCTTGGGCTCGCAGACCTCGGCCTTCTTCTTGACCACGGCCCGGCAGTCCTTGCAGAGGTAGCGGCCGGGCTTCGGCTTGGCGGTGGACTGGCCTTTCTTGCAGCTCATGATCACTCGAGATTATATCTCGATACGGCCTGCAGGCAAGCAGGGACCCTGCCGCCGCCGCCGCGCCGGTGGAGATCCCCCCGCGTTCGAGCTACACTCGGCCCTCTGCGAAGGGGTTTTCAGGCATGCAGGTCCCAGACTGGTACACCGGCAGCGACGACAGCGGACGCGTCGCCGCAGGCATCGAGCGGGCGATCGAGCGGATGGACGACCGCACCGCGGACCACACCGACATCAAGGACCTCCACGCCCTCCTGGCCCTCGAGCAGGAAATCAACTGGCGCAACTTCCTCTTCGGCCTGATCGGCACGATCCACTACGACCTCGAGGAGATCGACAGCGCGAGGTCGGTCCTCGAGGAGTCCATCACCTCCTACAAGGCCTACCTCGAGACCTTCGACGAGGTCCTCAGCGTCTACTGCCAGTCCTGCTATACGCTGGGCGTCATCCTGTTCGACGACGGCCGCTACGGGGAGGCGATCCCGTACTTCCTGCGCTGCCTCCCCTACATGCACGAGGTCTACGACGACACCTACATCGGCCACATCTTCACCTTCCTCTCGCTGTGCCTGACCTGGACCAACCAGGCCGGATTCAGCATCGTGTTCGCGGAAGCCGCGGCCTACGTCCGGCGCTGCGACTGCGAGTCGCTGGAGCAGCTGATGGTCGCCTTCGGCGACGTCGGCGAGATCGACAAGGCGACCGACGTCTTCCACCTTCTGCAGCGCCACTGCCAGGACTACGAGCACTACGACCGCGTGCTCGAGTACGCCGAGCAGAACCTCGGCGAGTCGGGCATCGTCAACTGACACCCGCCG
>DATIVB010000119.1:0-17579 GCA_035466375.1 Chondromyces sp. | reverse complement strand
CCGTTGGCGTTGAGCACCGTCGCCAGCGGGATGTTGCCCATCGAGCCGATGAAGGTCGCTGCGGCCACGAACGGCGCCACCGCGGCGTTCTCGAGCACGATCAGCCACTGCGGAACGCTGTCACCGGCATCCATCAGGAAGATCGCGCCCCAGAAGGATGCCGGCACGAGCACCGCGACGAAGCCTGCGACCGTGAACCCGATCACGATCTCCTCCCAGACCATCTTCCAGTCCGAGACGAACTTGTGGCCGACCAGGTGCCAGCCGTAGCGGCTGCGGATGCGTTCTTTCCAGTCGAAGTCCTCGTCCTCGCCGGGCGTGTCCCGCTCCACCTTCTCCCTCGCGGCCTGCATCCAGCTCTTCGGATAGCTGAGCCGGATCAAGGTCGTGCTGATCGCGATGAGCACCAGCCCGCCGACGATCTCCGCAGCCAGGAACTGCCAGCCGAGGAAGATCAGGATGAGCACGCCGAGCTCGATGACCAGGTTGGTGGAGGCGAACATGAATGCTACCGCCGCCACGAAGTGCGCGCCCTTGAGCACCAGCGACCGGGCTGCGGCCAGAGCGGCGAAGGAGCACGACGAGGACGCGGCTCCGAAAACTGTCGCCAGCGAGATACTCTTGACCCCCGGATCACCCATGGAACGCGTGAGACGCGCCTTGGGGACGAAAGCCTGGATCATTCCGGACACCGCGTAGCCGAGGACGAACGCCCACCCTGCCTTCCAGAAGAAGCCGACTGCGGTTCTGGACGCGTCACCCCAGGTGCTCAGCAGCTCCATGCAACCGATCTCCCTTCAGACGCCGTAAAAGCCGCTCCACGGTGGGTCTCACCGCACGAAGCGTCCGGCTGGAGGCTGGGGAAGATATGGACATTCTCCGACCGCCACGGCGCCTTGCCTCAGGGCTGCCCGAGGCTAGCGGCTCGGTACCGGCGGCGGGAGCGGGGGACATCCTGATCGTGCACAGGAGTCATCCCCCACGAGTTGCCGAAGGACGGCTGGACGAGCAGGCCTCTCCTGACGGGTCGGCCACTGTTCACGTCCTCAGTTGGCGTACCTGAAACCCGCCTGGTAGGACGCATCGTTGGTGACGTTGTCCACATCGGTCAGGTAGCTGAGGATCGCTCCCTCGCTCGAGGTGACGCCGGCGCGGATGATCAGGCCATCGCGCACACCTGGTGTCAGCCGTTTCAGAACGTCATTCACCTGGGTCATGGCGAACGGCTCGAGCGCGAGCGAGAACGAGCTGTCGCCGGGTGCCGGCTCGCCGTCGGCAGTGAAGATCTCCACCACCACCGTGACCGGGACCGGCGACACGTTGACGACGCCGAAGTTGGCGCGAGAGCCCGGTCGCTGGTTGACCAGCACCCGCAGCGTCCCGGCCTGGCCGCTGCCGGCGAACGACGCGGCGCCGACGGGCTCACCGGGGAGCGTCAGGCCGTAGCTGCCGCCTTCGGACCCCGGCGTCCAGGTACGGCTGTTCACCGTCACCGGGCCGTCCGCCACGTAGTGCAGGCTGCCCGAGCCCGTGGTCCCGAAGAGCGACTGCACCACATCCGGAATGAAGACCACCGGCTGGTCGAGCGGCACCACGACACTCTCGCCGTCGGTGTTGTCCTGGCCCGGCGGGTTGAGCCAGAGGTGGATGACCGTTGCTCCCTGGTGGTAGATCCAGAGGTCCGAGGTCCAGAACGAGCCGAAGCGGCCATCCACGTGGGCAACTGCCGGCACGTAGCCCTCGAGGTGTCCGCTGCTCGCCGTCCAACCGGTCGCCGCGGCTGAGGTCGCCAGCAGGCACGCCACAAGCACGCTCGTCGGCAGGCGGCGCATCACTCGGCTCCCAGCGTGTACGTCCAGAGCTGGTTGCCGGCGCGGTCGAGGGCGATGATGGTGCTGGAGAGCATGAAGCCCGCCCCCGCCGCCTGGCCCTGGCGAACAGAGCTCCTGCCCATACCGATTCCGACGCCCATATCGCGGGCCGAGACATACAGCTGCGCCCCGTCGGGCGAAAACTGCACCATCGAGGCCATGTCGCCGGGAACCGTCACGCGCCAGCGCTCCTCACCGCTGGTGAGGTCGAGGGCCACCAGTGTCGATTCGCCGGCGCCCACATCGTCGGCCTTGCCGGGACCACCCATGTGGCCGCCGCCCCATCCGCCGTCGCCCGGGCCGCCGGTCCCCATGAACCAGTCGTCCATCAGCGCGACGACCACGAGGTCGCCATCGGTGACCGGCATCATCGGCCAGCCGTCGTCGAAGCTCGTTCGCCAGCGCTCGTTGCCGTCCGCACCCACGTTGACGAGATCACGATCGACGGACGATACCGAGCCGCCGCCCATCATGCCGCCGGCACTCATGCTCGTGACGAGCACGCTACCGTCGTCGGCCACCACCATCGTGCCCGGGCCGGCCGTCATGCCGCCGGCGGCGTAGGCAGCGGCCGCCGTCCAGCAGCTCAATATCGAAAACAATAAAAACCGTTTCATGTCAGGTCTCCCTCAGGTTGGTTTCGGGCTATCCGCCCGCCGAAAACATCCTCGACAACCGGCCGTGTCATATCTCGATGCGTCGAAGCCGCAGCGCATTGGCGATCACCGACACCGAGCTGAAGCTCATGGCGGCGGCAGCAATGATCGGGCTCAGCAGGAGCCCGAAAACCGGGTACAGCACACCCGCTGCGATCGGCACGCCGAGGCTGTTGTAAATAAATGCGAAGAAGAGGTTCTGCTTGATGTTGCGCATGGTGGCCCGACTCAGGCGGCGTGCGCGCACGATGCCCCGGAGGTCACCCTTGACCAGGGTGACCCCGGCCGACTCCATCGCCACGTCGGTGCCGGTGCCCATCGCAATTCCGACCTGCGCCTGCGCGAGGGCGGGCGCGTCGTTGATACCGTCACCGGCCATCGCGACCACCGAACCTTCTGCCTGCAACCGTTTGACTGCCTCGGCCTTCTGGTCGGGCAGAATCTCCGCCTGAACATCGTCGATTCCCAGCTGATGAGCCACCGCCTCGGCCGTGGTGCGGGTGTCGCCCGTCAGCATGACGATCCTGATGCCCTCGTCGTGCAGCTCTCGAATGGCTCGAGGCGTGCTGTCCTTGATCGGGTCTGCAACTCCCAGGAGTCCGACCACGGCTCCGTCGACAGCTACGAACATCACGGTCTGGCCGTCCGCCCGATGCTCCTCGGCACGCTCGACGATCGCACTGTCGAGGGCTGCCCGACCCTCCATCAGGGCGCGGTTGCCCACCGCGATCGAGCGCCCCCCCACCTCGCCGATCACACCCTGGCCTGTGATCGACTGGAAGCCGGCGGCGGATTCGAGTCGAATCCCTCGCTCCTCGGCGCCTTCGACGATGGCCGCCGCGAGGGGGTGCTCGCTGCTGCGTTCGAGGCTCGCCACATCGCGGAGAAAATCGGTAGACCCGCCCCCGTCCATCGCCTCGACCGTGACGAGGCGCGGCGCACCCTCGGTCAAGGTTCCGGTCTTGTCGACGACCAGGGTATCCACCTTGCGAAGGATCTCGATCGCCTCTGCATTCTTGAAGAGAACCCCCGACTCGGCGCCCTTGCCGGTCGCCACCATGATCGACATCGGCGTCGCCAGACCGAGGGCGCACGGGCAGGCGATGATCAACACGGCGACCGCGTTGATGAGGGCGAACGACATCGCCGGATCCGGGCCCCAGATCGCCCACACGGCGAACGTCATGACCGCGATGAGAATGACCGCTGGAACAAAGTAGCTCGCGACAACATCGGCCAGCCTCTGGATCGGCGCCCGGCTTCGCTGCGCCTCGGCCACCATCTGCACGATCTGCGACAGCACTGTGTCGGCGCCGACGCGTTCTGCCGTCATCACAATCGATCCGGTCCCGTTGACGGTCGCTCCGATGACAGTGTCACCCGGTCCTTTGGTGACCGGAATCGGCTCACCGGTCACCATCGACTCGTCGACCGACGTCGAACCGCTCTCCACCGAGCCGTCGACCGGGATCTTCTCGCCCGGACGGACGCGAAGCCGGTCGCCGACCTCGACCGCTTCGAGCGGGACGTCCTCTTCACTGCCGTCCGCATCGACCCGTCTCGCGCTATTGGGGGCGAGCTCGAGCAACGCCTTGATGGCGGCCGAGGTCTGGCCGCGAGCCTTGAGCTCGAGCACCTGTCCGAGCAACACGAGCGTCGTGATCACCGCCGCGGCCTCGAAGTACACACTGACGGTGCCGGATTCATCGCGGAAGGAAACGGGGAAGATCTCGGGAAACAGTGCAGCGATGACGCTGTAGGCGTAGGCGACGCCGACGCCGAGGCCGATCAGCGTGAACATGTTCAAGTTCCAGGTCGTGATCGATCGCCAGCCGCGCACGAAGAAGGGCCAGGCGCCCCACAGGACAACCGGCGTCGCCAGCAGGGCCTCGATCAGGTCGAGCGTGCTTGCCGACACGAGCCCATGCAGATCGAGACCCGGGAGGTGACGGCCCATGGCGATCACCACCAACGGCACCGTCAGCGCGGCACACACCCAGAGGCGACGCCGCATGGTCACCAGCTCGGGGTTCTCCTCTTCCCCCGTCATGACGGTCCTCGGCTCGAGCGCCATACCGCACTTGGGGCAGCTCCCGGGCTTGTCGCGCACGATCTCCGGGTGCATCGGGCAGGTGTACTCCACCGGCGCCCCCGGTTCCGCAGCGCTTCCCCCTCGCCACTCGCCCGTCGTGTCCGCGGCCCTGTCGCCGATGTACCGCCCGGGTTCCTCGACGAAGCGCTCCCTGCAGCGTTGCGAACAGAAGTGATAGGTCGTTCCCCGGTGCTCGACCGTGGGCTTGCCCGCGGTCGGGTCCACCTCCATGCCGCAAACCGGATCAGTGGCCATTCTTGACTCCAGGCGTTGAGACATGAGGAACCTCGTCTGCACCGCGGCGTGCGCTCACGACCCGAACCCCGGGTGGCAGGCCCGGCGGCCGAGCGGATCGAGGTCCAAAAAACCCTCCGTCCGCCGCCGTTTACGCCCGACGTTCACGGCACCGTCAGCGCGCCACGATCTCCCCGCAGCGCGGCATGGCGCCGTAGGGGTTGCCGATCTCGCCGTCGGGCTGCAGCCACGAGCGTTTGTGCATGGGGCAGTAGGCCACCACCGGCCGCTCACTACCGGACACGACCTGGCGCCAGCGCACCAGCGGCTTCGAGAGTTCGTAGAAGGCGTCGCGGGCCGCCTGCAGCGAGCCTGCCTTCGCCAGCGCGCCGGCGGCGGCGATCATCTCGTCGAGGCTGTCCCGCACCGACTCCGCCGACGCGGCCGCGACACCGGCACGCTCGGCCGAGAATGCAGCCTGCAACGACTGCAGCTCGGCCTCGATCGCCGCTCCGTGCCGATTCACATCGTTCATCGAGTCCGCGAGCAAGGCGATCCGGACGGGCTCGTAGCTCGCCATTACGGTATCGAAGCTGGTCCTACCGGACGCCCATCCCGGCGCCGCGAGGAGGGCGGCGAGGGCGAGGACTGTGGTCAGGCTCTTCATCGATGGCTCCTTCTCCCACGCGACTGAATCACACCCCGTACAACACGCGGCGCGTCGGAGGATTCCATGCAAGAACGCGGCGGGACGGCCGTCAGTTGATCGTTCACGGCGCCGACCTTGCAGCGAAGCGCCTTGATTCCGGCGGCCGGGGACGGTTAGGGTAGGGCACAACATGGCGGATGGAACACGATTTCGGGTGTGGCCGGGGCGCGAGTATCCCCTCGGATCGACGTGGGACGGCAGCGGCACCAACTTCGCGCTGTTTTCCGCGCACGCCGAGTCGGTGGAGCTCTGCCTGTTCGACCACCGGGGGGAACGGGAGATCGCGCGGCTCGAGCTTCCGGAGTACAGCCACGAGATCTGGCACGGATACCTGCCCGACGTGCGGCCCGGACAACTCTACGGCTATCGCGTCTACGGCCCGTACGACCCTTCCGAAGGACACCGCTTCAACCACCACAAGCTGCTGCTCGACCCCTACGCCAAGGACTTCGAGGGCAGGATCCGCTGGAGCGACGCCCACTTCGGCTATGTCATCGGTGACGAGGACGAGGACCTCTCCTTCGATCCGCGGGACAGCGCCCCGTTCATGCCGAAGTGCCGGGTGATCGACCCCGCCTTCACCTGGGGCGAGCGGGGCGCCCCCCGGACGAGCTGGGACCAGAGCCTGATCTACGAGCTCCACCCGCGCGGCTTCACCATGCGGCACCCCCGCGTCCCGCCCGAGGACCGCGGCACCTTCGGCGGCCTCAGCCACCCCGAGGTGGTGCGCTACATCCGCTCGCTGGGCGTCACCGCCGTCGAGCTCATGCCGACGCACGCCTTCATCCACGACCGGCACCTCGTGGAGAGGGGGCTGGACAACTACTGGGGCTACAACACCATCGCCTTCTTCGCGCCGCAGCCGGAGTACCTCGGCCGCGGCGGCATCCGGGAATTCAAGACCTTCGTCCAGGTCATGCACGACGAGGGGCTCGAGGTGATCCTCGACGTCGTCCACAACCACACCGCCGAGGGCAGCCGCCTCGGGCCGACCCTGTCCTTCCGCGGCATCGACAACCGCTCGTACTACTACCTGATGGAGGACGACCCGCGCTACTACAACGATTTCACGGGCACCGGCAACGCGCTCGAGCTCCGCCACCCCCAGGTGCTGCGCATGGTCACCGATTCCCTGCGCTACTGGGTGGAGGAGATGCGGGTGGACGGCTTCCGCTTCGACCTCGCCACCACCCTGGCGCGGGTCGAGGGAACCTACCGTGAAAATGCTGGCTTCCTCGATGTGCTGGCCCAGGACCCCATCCTGTCCACCGTGAAGCTCATCGCCGAGCCCTGGGACCCCGGGCCCGACGGATACCGCCTCGGCGCGTTTCCCCCCGGCTGGTCGGAGTGGAACGACCGCTACCGGGACACCGTACGACGGTTCTGGCGAGGCGACCCCGGCCAGGTGGCGGAGCTCGCCTCCCGGGTCGCAGGCTCCAGCGATATCTTCCACCGGAGAGGGCGGCGGCCGTGGGCGAGCATCAACTTCGTGACCGCCCACGACGGTTTCACCCTCCGCGATCTGGTGAGCTACAACCACAAGCACAACCTCGCCAACCTGGAGAACAACGCCGACGGGCCGAGCCACACCCACAGCTGGAACTGCGGCGTCGAGGGTCCGACTCGAGACCCGGAGGTGAGCGCTCTTCGCCTGCAGCAGATGCGCAACTTCATGGTCACGCTCCTGCTCTCCCAGGGCGTGCCGATGATCACGGCGGGGGACGAGATCGGACGCTCCCAGGACGGCAACAACAACGCCTACTGCCAGGACAACGAGCTGAGCTGGATGCCGTGGCCGGACCTGGACGACGAGGCCCGGGAGCTGCTGCAGTTCTTCAAGTCGGTCGTGAAGATTCGCCGGGACCACATCGTCTTCCGCCGCTCACGGTTCTTCCGTGGCGCTGTCATACCAGGCACCGACGTCAAGGACGTCACCTGGCTGGCGGCCGACGGCGGGGAGCTGGACACCGCGGACTGGCACGACGCGGAGCGGACGAGCCTCGGCATCCTCCTGAGCGGCCAGGCCGGCTCCCGATTTCTCACCGAGCGGGGCGAGCCGGAGCTCGACGACAGCTTCCTGCTGCTGCTCAACGCCTCGCCCGACGAGCTGAGCTGGATCTTGCCGGAGAGCGCCGGGAGCAGCCGCTGGCAGTTGCTGCTTGACACCGCGCAGCAGCCGTCCGTCGTCGAGAGCGGGATCGAAGGGCGCGACGAGGACAAAAGCACCGCCGCCGGCACCTCGATCCGCCTCTCCGGGCGATCGGCGCAGCTCTACATGCTGCGCCGGGATCCGCCTTGAGCACGAAAAGACTGCCCGTGGGCCCGTCCGACCTTCCCCTCGACCTCGCCTTCGGACCGGATCTCGACGATGACGGCACCCGGTTCCGGCTCTGGGCGCCGTCCGCCCGACGTGTGGAGCTGGTGGTTCACCGCGCGTCGCCGCCGCGCTGCGGCGGCGGGACTCTGGCGGAGGGGACCGCCCTCGAGCTCGTCCCGGACCGCGCCGGGTGGTGCCGCTCGGAGCGCCTCCCGCTCGGCGCGGGCACCCGCTACCGGTATCGCATCGACGGCGGCCTCGAGGTGCCCGACCCCGCCTCGCGGTCCCAGCCGCAGGGGGTCCACGGCGCGAGCGAGGTCGTGGACCTGCGGACCCTTCCAGGTGTGTCGCCTCCTCCGATCACGGGACGGCGCTGGGAGGAGACGGTCCTCTACGAGCTGCACGTGGGCGCCTTCTCCGCCGGCGGCGACTACGCAGGCGTCGCGGAACGCCTCGGCCACCTGCGCCAGCTCGGCGTCACGGCGCTCGAGCTGATGCCCATCGCGGCCTTCCCGGGCGCGCGGAACTGGGGGTACGACGGGGTGCTGCCCTACGCTCCCGCCGCGCCCTACGGCACGCCGGACGATCTCGCCGCCCTCATCCGAGCAGCCCACCAGCGCGGCCTCGGGGTCTTTCTCGACGTCGTCTACAACCACTTCGGCCCCGAGGGCAACTACCTCCACCTCTACGCCGAGCCGTTCTTCACCGAGCGGCACCACACGCCGTGGGGCGCGGCCATCGACTTCTCGCTTCCCGAGGTGCGCCGTTTCTTCCTCGAGAACGCTCTCTACTGGACCCTGATCTACGGCTTCGACGGGCTGCGCATCGACGCGGTGCACGCCATTCACGACGATTCCGAGGTGCACTTCGTCGACGAGCTGGCGGCGCGGGTCCGCCAGGAGGCGGTGCGGGTGGCCCCGGGGCGGCAGGTCCACGTGGTCCTGGAGAACGAGGCGAACGAGGCGCACCGCCTGCGGACCGCCACGGCGCAGTGGAACGACGACCTGCACCACCTGGTGCACGTGCTCATCACCGGCGAGGACGAGGGGTACTACCGGGACTACCAGGAGGAGCCGCACCGCAACCTCGGCAGGACTTTGGCGGACGGGTTCTTCTTCCAGGGACAGCCTTCGATCCACCGCGGCGGAAGGCCGCGAGGCACCCCGTCCCGGGAGCTCCCGCCCAGGTCCCTGGTGGCCTTTTCCCACAACCACGACCAGATCGGGAACCGCGCCCTCGGCGAGCGGCCGACCCGCCTGGCGGCGGCGCGCCGGACGATGGCGGCGGTGGAGGCGCTGGTCCTGCTTGCGCCGCAGACGCCCATGCTCTTCATGGGCGAGGAGTGGGGCAGCGAGAGCCCCTTCCTCTTCTTCTGCGACTACCAGGGGGAGCTTGCCGAAGCGGTGCGCGAGGGGCGGCGGCGGGAGTTCGCGAGCTTCAGCGCCTTTGTCGACGAGGCGGCGCGCTCGCGCATCCCGGACCCCAACGACCCGGCCACCTTCGCGGCCTCCCGCCTCGACTGGAGCTGGCTCGACGAGGACGCATCCGGACCGCTCTCTCCCGAGGGCGCGGACGACGGTCCCCGCGGCCGCTACCGCCGGCTGCAGCAGCTGCTGGCCGTCCGCCGGGAGGCGCTGCAACCCCACCTGGCGGCCGTCGCCGCGGGCAGCGCCGAGGGGACGCAGGCCGAGGCGATGCGGGTGCGGTGGGAGCTGGGGCCCGGCCGGTACTGGGCGCTGTACTTCAACCTCACGGACCGGCGGCGCCCGCTGCCCGCGTACGCCGCACCCGCCCGCTGCACCGTGGTCTACCCGCTGGGTGCAGCCCCGGCCCCGGAAACATCGATGGCCCCATGGTCGGTGATCGCGGCCGTCGAAGACGATTGACGCGTGAGCGCTGCCGCCGAGACCGCCGAGGTCCCCGGACCTCCTCCCTACCCCAGGGCGACCATGCGGCTGCAGTTGAACGAGGGATTCACCTTCGAAGAGGCCCGGGCCCTGCTGCCCTACCTGGCCGGGCTCGGGATCAGCCACGTCTATGCCTCGCCGCTGCTGCAGGCGAGGCCGGGCTCCACCCACGGCTACGACATCGTCGATCACAACAGCATCAATCGGGAGATCGGCGATCGCGCTTCGCTGCAGTCGTTCGTGGACGAGCTCCACGCGCACGGCATGGGGCTCATCCTCGATTTCGTGCCCAACCACATGGGCGTCGCCTACGCCGACAACGACTGGTGGCTGCACGTGCTCGAGTGGGGCGAGGCATCCCCGTACGCGCTGTTTTTCGACATCGACTGGCGCCCGGCCGAGGAGAGCCTGCGCGGCAAGGTCCTGCTGCCGGTCCTGGGCGACCGCTACGGATCGGTGTTGGAGTCCGGCGAGCTGGTGCTTCGATTCCTGGAGAACGAAGGCGCCTTCAGCGTCTTCTACCACGAGCACCGCTTCCCCATCTCGCCCCGCCACTACGGCGAGATTCTCGGCCGCGGAACCGGGCTGGTCCCCGCCGCCGAGCCGGCGCTGCGGCCACTGGTCCGGGAGTTCGGGACCCTCAGCCGGAAGCCCCGCGGGCGGGAACGGCTGAGCGGCGCCCTGAAGAGGGCGCAGGAGCTCAAAGGGGCGCTGTCGCGGCTCGCCGCGAGCGAGCCCGAGGTGGCGGCCGCCTGCGAATCCGCCTGCCAAGCGTATAACGGGGCCGCGGGGGACGCACAGAGCTTCGATGCGCTCCACCGTCTCCTCGAGGCGCAGGCCTACCGGGCCTCCTACTGGCGCCTCGCGGCCAACGAGATCAACTACCGCCGCTTCTTCGACATCAACGAGCTCGCGGGGATCCGGGTCGAGGTCCCGGAGGTCATGGGCATCACCCACCACCTGGTCTACCAGCTCATCCAGGACCGGGTGATCCAGGGGCTCCGCCTCGACCACGTCGACGGTCTGCGCGATCCCAGACGCTACCTGGAGCAGCTCCAGGAGGCGGCGAGCTTCCGCAGCATCGGCGGTGGCCGCGTGCAGGGGGCGAGTGGCTACGAGACCCCGCTTGATGAGCCGTTCTACGTGGTGGTGGAGAAGATCCTGGCCCACCACGAGGCGCTCCGCGAGGAGTGGCCGGTGAGCGGCACCACGGGTTACGAGTTCTCGGCCCTGGTCGGCGAGCTCCTGACCTCGCCCGACAGCGAGCCCGCCCTGGATCGCATCTACCGAGAGTTCACGGGCGCGCAGCCGAGCTTCGCGGAGATCGTCGTCGAGTGTCGGCACGCCGTGATGACCGACACCCTGTCGAGCGAGCTCAACGTGCTCGCGAACCAGTTCAACCGCCTCGCCAAGAAGAGCCGCCGCACGAGGGATTTCTCCCGCGGCGGGCTGAGCCGGGCACTGTCCGAGATCGCCGCCCGCTTCCCCGTCTACCGCACCTACGTGGACGAGTCGGGCTGCTCCGACGAGGACCGGCGGGACATCGACTGGGCGGTCGGTCAGGCCAGGAAGGCCTCGAGCATGGCGGACCCGAGCGTCTTCGACTTCGTGCGCTCGGTGCTCACCATGGACATCCTCACCGAGCTCCCCGGCTCGTTCCGGCGGCGGGATGTCGTCGACCTGGCCACGAAGTTCCAGCAGTTCACCGCGCCGGTCACGGCGAAGTCGGTGGAGGACACCGCCTTCTACCGCTACCACCGTTTGGTGAGCCGCAACGAGGTCGGGGCGGACCCCGAGCGGCTTTACGCGTCGCCCCAGGCCTTCCACATCGCCAACAGGAACCGCCTCTCCCGCTTCCCCTTCTCGATGCTTGCCACGGCGACCCACGACCACAAGCGGGGCGAGGACGTGCGGGCGCGGCTCAACGTCATCAGCGAGATTCCGGAGGAGTGGGAGCAACGCGTGCGACGGATCGAGGAGCTCTCCGAGCTCTATCTGACGGAGCACGACGGCAGAACGGCGCCCGACCGGAATGACCGCTACCTGCTCTACCAGACCATCGTCGGCTCGTGGCCCCTCGACCTCGAAGGCCCTGACTACCGCGGCATCGAGGCATTCACCGAGCGTCTGGCCGCGTACATGATCAAGGCCCTCCGCGAGGCGAAAGTCTTCACCAGCTGGACCAACGTCAACGAGGCCTACGAGGGCGCCGCGATCCAGTACCTCCGGAACCTCTTCAACCCCAAGGGCAGCACCGTCATTCTGAGGACCTTCGAGGAGACCGTCGAGGCGATGCTCCTCCCCGGGGCCGTGAACTCGCTCTCCCAGACCTTGCTCAAGCTCACCGTGCCGGGGGTGCCGGACATCTACCAGGGCGCCGACCTCTGGGACCTGAGCCTGGTGGACCCGGACAACCGCCGGCCGGTGGACTTCGTCACCCGGCGCCGGATGCTCGAGAAACTCGAGGACGGCTCCGTCTCGCCAGCGCGGCTCCTCGCGGACTGGAGGAGCGGCGCCGTCAAGCAGTACGTGATACGGCAGGCGCTGCGCTACCGGGCGGACCACCCCGATGTCTTCGCCTCGGGAGCGTACGAGCCGCTGGAGGTGTCCGGGCCGGAAGCGGAGCGGGTCGTCGCCTTTCAGCGCGGCGGCGGGACCTCGGTCGTCGCCCCCCGTCTCACCGCACCCCTGCTGGCCGACGCCACCGTACCCCTGCCCACCGGGTGGCAGGGAACCGCCGTGCACCACCCCGAGGACGGCAGGTATCGCGAGCTGTTCTCCGACAGGACCTTCGAGCTGCAGGACGGGACCGTCCGGCTCGACGAGCTCCTGAAGGATTTTCCACTGGCACTGCTCGAACGGCTGTAGTCTGCGTCACTGCTCGGCCGCCCGCACCCCGACGCCCGCCTCCAAAGGCTCGCCGTCGCCGGGGAAGAGGGGCCCCTTCTGCAGCTTCCGCGAGCGCCAGATGAAGTACAGGCACGGGTAGACCACCAGCTCGCCGATGAAGGACGTGACGATGCCGCCGACCATCGGAGCGGCGATGCGGCGCATGACGTCCGAGCCGATGCCGGTGGCCCACAGAATCGGCACCAGGGCGATGAAGGTCGTGGTCACGGTCATCATCTTCGGCCGGATGCGCTGCACGGCGCCGTGGTGGACCGCCTCCGCCAGGTGCCGGTAGTCGAGCATGCGGCCTTTCTCCCGCCACCGCTCGTAGGCGAGGTCGAGGTAGAGCAGCATGACGACGCCGGTCTCGGCGTCGAGACCGGCCAGCGCGATCAGCCCGACCCAGACGGCGATGGACCAGTTGTAGCCGAGGAAGTACATCAGCCACACCGCCCCGATGGCCGAAAACGGCACCGCCAGCAGCACGATTGCCGTCTTGGTCCACGACCGGGTGTTGATGTAGAGGATGAGCACGATCAGGGACATCGTGATCGGCACGATGACCAGCAGGCGCTGCCTGGCGCGCTGCATGTACTCGTACTGCCCGGACCAGAAGACCGTGTACCCCTCGGGAACCTCCACCTGCTGCTCGACGACCTCGCGCGCGCGCTCCACCCAACCGCCCACATCCGAGATGGAGAGGTCGACATAGACCCAGGCGTTGGGCCGCGCGTTCTCCGACTTGATGGCCGGCGGGCCCTGGTGGATGCGGAGGGTCGAAACCTGCGACAGGGGCACCTGCGCTCCGGTGGGCGTCGCGACCAGCACGGCGGCGAGATCCGCGACGCTGTCACGCAGCTCGCGCGGGTAGCGCACGTTGATGGGATAGCGCTCCAGCCCCTCCACCGTCCAGTCGACGTTCATGCCGCCGATAGCCGACATGATCACGTCCTGCACGTCGCCCACGGTGAGGCCGAAGCGGGCGGCCGCGTCGCGGTCGATCTCGAACTCGACGTAGTTGCCGCCCATCACGCGCTCCGCGTAGGCGGACAGGGTCCCGGGCAGCGGCCGCACGGCGGCCTCGATCTCCTTGCCGAGCCGTTCCAGGACCGCGAGGTCAGGACCGCCGATCTTGATCCCCACCGGCGTCTTGATGCCGGTGGACAGCATGTCGATGCGGGTCTTGATGGGCGGGATCCAGGCGTTGGTCACGCCCGGCAGCCGCACCGCCTGATTGAGCTCGTCGATGAGCTTCTCCTTGGTCATCCCCTCCCGCCACTCCTCCTCGGGTCTGAGTTGGATCGTGGTCTCGATCATCGTCAGGGGCGCAGGATCGGTGGCGGTGTCCGCGCGGCCGATCTTGCCCAGCACCGACTCGACCTCCGGGAACTCGGCGATGAGCTTGTCGGTCTGCTGCAGGATCTCCTTGGCCTTGGTGATCGAAATACCGGGGAAGGTGGTGGGCATGTAGAGCAGATCGCCCTCCCACAGCGGCGGCATGAACTCGGACCCGATGTGGGCGAGCGGGATCGCGATCGAAGCGACCAGCAGGACCGCCGCCACGATCACCAGCCAGCGCCGCCGCAGCACCGCGTGCAGCACCGGCTCGTACAGGAAGCGCAGCAGGCGCGACACGGGGTGGGTTTCCTCGGAGTGGATCTTGCCGCGCACGAACCAGAACATCAGCACCGGGATGAGAGTGATGGCCACCACCGACGACGCCGCCATGGCGTAGGTCTTGGTGAAGGCCAGCGGCCGGAACAGGCGACCTTCCTGGGCCTGCAGCGTGAAAACCGGCATGAAGGAAACGGTGATCACGAGCAGCGTGAAGAACAGGGTCGGCCCCACCTCCTGGGCCGAGCGCAGGATGATCTCGAAGTGGCTCCGCTCGCCGCGCCACTCCTCGTAGTGCTTGTGGGCGTTCTCCACCATGATGATGGCGGCGTCCACCAGCACGCCGATGGAGATGGCGATGCCTCCCAGGGACATGATGTTGGCGCCGAGGCCCTGGATCTTCATGACGATGAACGCCAGCAGGATCGAGACCGGGATCGAGAAGATGGCCACGAAAGCCGAGCGGAAGTGGAACAGGAACACCATGCAGACGATCGCGACGATGATCGACTCCTCGATGAGGGTGTGCGTCAGCGTCTCGATGGACTCGTGAATGAGCTCGGTCCGGTCGTAGCCGATCTCGACGCGTACGCCGTCGGGCAGCCCACTCTGGAGCTCCGCCAGGCGCTCTTTGACGCGCTCGATCACCTCCAGGGTGTCGGCCCCGTCGCGGACGACCACGATGCCGCCGACCGTCTCGCCCTCGCCGTTCCACTCGGCGATCCCGCGGCGGATCTCGGGGCCGATGGTCACATTGGCCACGTCCTCGAGAAAGACCGGCGCTCCGCCGGGTCCGACGCCGAGCGGAATCCGCTCCAGGTCGCGGACCTCCTTGATGTAGCCGCGGCCGATCACCATGAACTCCTGCTCGGCCATCTCGACGAGACGGCCGCCGACGTCGCGGTTGGAGTCCTGGATCGCCCGCTTGATCTCGCCGAGCGAGACGTCGTAGGCCCGCAGCTTGACCGGGTCCACCTCCACCTGGTACTGGCGCACGAATCCGCCGACGCTGGCGACCTCGGACACACCGTCCACGGACATCAGGCCGTATCTCAGGTACCAGTCCTGCAGTGAGCGGAGCTCGGCGAGGTCGTGCCGGTCGGAGTTCAGCACGTACATGAACGCCCACCCGACTCCGGTGGCGTCGGGGCCGAGCTGCGGCGTGACCCCCTCGGGCAGCTGCGCCTGCATTCCCGAGAGGTACTCCAGGACCCGCGACCGCGCCCAGTACAGATCGGTGCCGTCCTCGAAGATCACGTACACGAAGGAGAAGCCGAAGAACGAGTACCCGCGGACCACCTCGGCGAAGGGCACCGAGAGCATCTTCGAGGTCATCGGGTAGGTCACCTGGTCCTCGACCACCTGCGGCGCCTGCCCCGGGTACTTCGTGTAGATGATGACCTGCACATCCGACAGATCGGGAATCGCGTCCAGGCGGATCTCGGACACCGACCAGACGCCGCCGAGAATGGTGAAGATCAATGCCACGATCACCAGGAACTGGTTCTTCAGGGACCACTCGATGATCTTGTTCAGCATGGCGTCTCCCCGCCTCAGTGACGGTGGCCGGCGGCTTCAGCAGCTTCCGCCTGCCCGCGGTCCGCCCCCTTGGCCGCCGCCATCTTGCGCACCGCCTCGCGCAGGTTGGACTCGGAGTCGATGAGGAACTGCGATGAGGTGACGATGATGTCACCGGGCGTCAGGCCCTCCGTGACCTGGACGAACCCTTCGCCCTCCGGGCCGAGAACCACCTCACGCGGCGCGAACCTGCCCTCGCCGAGAGCGACCACCACGACGTTCCGCTCCCCGGTCCGCAGCACCGCCTGGGACGGCACGGTCACCGCGTCTTGCACCATCACCGGCTCGAACACCACCGTGGCGTACATGCCGACCCGCAGCCGGCCGCCGGGGTTGGGGACCTCCAGCGTGAGCTGGACGGTGCGGGTCTTCGCCGATAACTCGGGTTGCACGAAGCGCACCCGCCCGGTGAAGGTCTCGCCGGGAAAGTACGTGAAAGTCACCGTGGCCCGGGAACCCTCCCGGATCCACGGCAGCTGGTTTTCGTACACCTCGACCTCGAGCCACAGGGTCTGGAGCCCCGCGATGTGCAGCACCTCCATCCCCGGCTGGATGCGCATGCCCTCGAGCCCGTGCATTCTCTTCATGATCAGCCCCGAGGCGGGCGCTTGCACTGTCAGCGTGCGGACGATCTCGCCGCTCTCCACCAGGCTCTCGACCTGCCTCCTACTGACGTCCCAGTAGCCGAGCCGCTGCTTCGCCGCCTCGAGGAGAGCTTCGGCCCGCTGTCTCGCATCGTCCGGCGCACCTGCCAGCTGCCGGACGTACCTTTGAGCCGACAACAGCTCCTGCTGGGTCTGGACGAGCTCGGGAGAGTAGACCTCGAAGAGGGGGTCCCCCTTCGTGACGCTCTGCCCCAGGTAGTTGACGTAGACCTTCTCGACGTAGCCCGGATACTTGGTGGTGACGGTGACCATGCGGTCCTCGTCGTACTCGAGGTAGCCCACCGTGCGGATCGTCCGGCGGATGTCGCGCCGATCGACCACCTCGGTGGTCACGTTCATGTTCTGGACGACCGTCGGGTCGATGCGGACGACGGCGCCCTGGGCCGTGCCGGGTGATGGCGCGTCCTCGGCTTCGTCGCCGCCTTCCATCGGCACCAGGTCCATGCCGCAGATCGGGCACTGCCCCGGCTCCGACTGCAGGATCTGCGGGTGCATGGGGCAGGTCCACAGCACCTCCGCGTGTTCCTCGTCTCCCTGATGCGCAGCCGTGCCCGTGGCGTCATCCTCAAGCGCCACCAGATCCATGCCGCAGATCGGGCACTGGCCAGGCTCCGATTGCAGGATCTGCGGGTGCATGGGACAGGTCCACAACACCTCCGCGTGTTCCTCGTCTCCATGATGCGCAGTCGTGCCCGTGGCATCGTCCTCCAGCGCCACCAGATCCATGCCGCAGATCGGGCACTGCCCCGGCTCCGACTGCAGGATCTGCGGGTGCATGGGGCAGGTCCACAGCACCTCGGCGCGCCCGTCGCCTTCTCCCACAGCAGCGGTCCTCGCCATTCCCAGCCAGCCGTCCACCGGGCTGACGCCGAGCGGGTCCGCCACCAGCAGGAGCATGACCGCGGCGCCCACCAACCCCCACAGCCCCGCCCGTACCGTCGCACTCCCCCGTTCCCCATTGCGCCGGTCTCGAGCCCCGGCACGGAGCAAAAACGTTCCAACGTTCCAACGTTCCAACGTTCCAACGATTCTCGGAAATGCTCCGCT
>DATIVB010000118.1:0-4938 GCA_035466375.1 Chondromyces sp. | reverse complement strand
CCGGGCGCCGAGGCCCTCCTCATCCGCCATCCCTCGGTTGACGACCGATCACCCTCGGCTCCCGATATCGACGTTCTCGGAATCCGTCGGGAAAGGGGCCTCCTTCCCGAACGGTTCTTTCTGAACAACGGTTCCGTCAAGGTGCCGGTCGACGTCATCTGGTTGTGTCGGGACCTCGTCGGCAACCCATCCCGGTTCGCCAGGGCCGGGCTGCTGCCACACCGCCTCCTGTGCTCCTCGATCGTTTATGACCGGAACGGGTGGATGGTGGAGAGGTGGCACGCCATCGAAAGCGAAATGTACCGGCCCGAGGTCTGGCACGAGAGAATCGACGGGTTCCTACAGCTCGCCGCCGACACGGTCCGGGAGATCGGGATCACCTGGGACTTTCCGCCCCTCGCTCTGTTCTGGCTCCACATCGCCTTGACCGCCTGTCTATCGGCCGCCTGCGACGGCAGCAAGCGGTTCTGCCCGAACATCTACACCCAGCCCATGGCCTATTTGAGAGACGTGGCACGCGAAATCGGTGCGGACCTCGAGACCCCGTTTGTCGGCACCCTGAGGCTCGACCGGGAGCCTCGGCGTCTGGTGGCCTTGCTGCGTTCGCTGCATGCCACGATCGCGCACCGTTTTCCGGAACCGGTCTGGCCCGATTCGGTCCGCCAGGATACCCGGTACGAGTACCGCTACTTTCTCTCCCGGGAGGAGCTCGACCTTCGGGTTGCCGCCGCCGAGCAGATGATCGAGCGGGGTGAGGGACCGGCTGCGGTTTTCTACCTGCGATTCTGGGCCTATGCCCTGGCGCGAATCCCCATGGTCCACCAGCGAACCCTCGAGGGAATCGACGTCTCATTCCTTCGTCCGGAGAGGGCCGTGCTGCCGGACCTCGAAAAGAACTGTCCGGAGATCGTCGACGAGCTCGGTGATCTGCTCTCGGGACCGGAACCGATCCGCGTGGCGGACATCCAGCGCGGTCTACAGGAGCTGACGGCCTTTCGGGGAGTCGTCTCGGCCCACCTCTCCGAGCGGGGCATTCCGACGCAATCAACCGAATGGAAGCCCTTCAAACCGCCTCCGTGAGGCACAACACGACCGGGGGTGATCCCGGTCCAATCGCGAGAACACCCGAAAGGAGTGAGCAATGGCAGATCTCGGAACCTCGTGCAGCACCTGCAGAAACGAGTTTGACGCGGTCTTTGATCCGGCGACGGGGACGCGTCAGCTCGAAATCATCGCCGGCGACTTGGTGACGACGGAGCAGTGCTTTGTCCGTGACGAAATTCGTTTCATCAACAACGGCCGCCTCATCTTCGGCCCCAGGACCGACCGGGAGCGAGAGCAAAAGGAGTATTTCGACGAGTACTTCGTCATCTGCAGGAAGATCGTGGTGGTGGGCGGCCACCAACCGGGTCAGCTGCCGTGCGCGCCCGATTCGCCGGGCACCATGTACAACGCCAACAACGTCATCACCTGGCAGGACCGGCTCAAAACCGCGGCCGACGGTCCCCCGCCGAACCCGCCGGACGCCGGCGACGGCCAGTCATTCGGCGGCTGGAGCAGCAGCAACAACCCCAACGGCAACGACGGCGCCACCGGAGGCAAGGGCTCCGACGGCATCCAGCTCCACAACGATGGCGGCAACGGCATGAAGGCCCCCCGATTCACCCTGATCTGCACGGAAATCGAGGTCGGCCTCGGCGACCACTTGAGTATCGACTTCAACGGACAGAACGGCGGCGAAGGCGGTCACGGCCAGTCCGGAGGCAAGGGCGGCAAGGGGATGGCGGGCAGAATCGGCGAATCGGACACCACCTGGCCGGGGACGGGTTGCGACCGCCAGCCGGGAAACGGCGGCGATGGTGGTGAAGGCGGAGCCGGCGGCCCCGGAGGCAGCGGCGGCAAAGGCGGGGACGCCGGCGACCTCACGGTTCTCACAACCACCGAAAACATCACGACGGGTCCTTTCGGCAACGGCAGGATCACCTATGTCAACGATGGCGGTTACGGCGGCAAGGGCGGCCGGCAGGGGCTCGGGGGAGCGGGAGGCGTGGCCGGACAACCGGGATTCTCCACCTCGGAGTGCTCCAACGCGCTGCCCGGAGAACAGGGCGACCGCGGGATTCCAGCATCCCTCGCCGACGCTGCGGCCAACCCTGGGTCAACCGGAGCCCGGGGTGCCGCCGGCCACCTCAAGCTGGACGTCTTGACGTCCGGCGCCTGCGCCGACCGGATCCCGGTCGAGCCGGTGATCGACGCCTCCGGTCTGCAGCCGGCCTCGTACTGCCGGGGCTTCGCCACCGCGGCCACCAAGGATGGCAGCATCACCGGTCAACATCTGAGTCAGATCACCTCTGCGACAACGTCCCTCGCCGGCGTGACGGCGACCGTCAAGGCCTCGAGCACCGACACCCAGCTCGATCTGCGTTTCCAAATGTCGGCGACCTCGGCGACCGGCACGGGCAATCTCGTCCTGCACCGCACCTTCGGTCCCGACGTGACGCTGAACAATGCGATGACGGTCAACAAGTTCGACGTCACCGCCATCGCACCGGCCACCGGCGCCCGCGGCAATACCGTGAACGTCTCGATTACCGGCCAGTGCTTCGATGCCTCGGCCCTGACCCAGCATGTGATCGTCAGCGGCCTCGGAGTCTCCGTCCTGAACGTCGTGATTTCGGATCCGACGACGATTCTCTGCACCTTCGACATCTCTGCCCTGGCGACATTGAGCGCGCGTGACGTGACCGTCGTCATCGGCACGTCTTCCCGGAGTCTGGTGAATGCGTTTACGGTCACCGCATGAGGTCCGCGGCTCCGCGGGGTTCAATCGAGAAAGCGTGCGACTTTCTATTCGAACAGGCGGGGATTGAATTCGCGGAAATCTGCCACGCGATGGTCTTTCCGCACGCCGCGGGATTTACCGGCAGCAGTGAAGAACATTGTTCAGAGACCTATTCCAGATCCGTTCTGGCCCGCGTGCTGTCGGACATCGGTGCGTCGAGGGGATTTGAGCACCCCCTGTTTCGCGCGCTGCCGGAGATTATCGAGAGGGCAGCGGAGCGCGTTGCTGCGGCCAGATTGACCGATCGAGAGGGAGGTTGGAGCTACTTCCCCGACCTGCCCGAACTGCCGCCGGACGCCGACAGTCTGGCGGCAGCAGCTCTCCTGTTCGCCCGGGCTGCGCCGCGGCACATCGATCTGTGCGCACGGCCGATCGAGCTCGTCATCGGTGCTCTCCGGAGCGACGGCGGCATCGGCACCTGGATCTTCTCGCCGAACGATCCTCTATCCGCCCGGCAGTCCATGGAACGCGGAGTCGAGCGTTACTGGGGGGACACCGTCGACGTCGAGGTCTGCGCCCATTTCTACCTCGCGCTACTCGCCGTCGATCGCCAACGTCACGAGAGCCTGGCCCGCAAAGCCGCGACATACATCCTCAGCGCTCAGAACGAAAACGGGACGTGGGACGCAACCTGGTATTGGGGCCTGGCCTATCCAACCGGGCTCTGCCTGGAGTTTCTGCAGTCGCTCGGGGAGGGAAACGAACCCACCCGCGGCGCGGTGGACTTCTTCACCAACAGTCAGAACTCCGACGGCGGCTGGGGCTGGGGCGGTCGGGCGTCGGTGCCGCTGGAGACCGCCCTGGCGGCGACTCTCATCTCGCGTTCCGGCGCCGGCGTGCCGAAGGAGGTCCACCGGGGGGCCATCGATTTTCTCCTTGCAACCCAATCGGGCGACGGCAGCTGGGAGGGCTCGCCCTGGATCAAGATGGAGGTCGGTCGTGCCCACGGCACGGCGACCCACACCCTCTCGTACGGGAGCACAACCCTGACCACCGCGATGTGCCTCCGCACGCTGCTGGATCTCGACGGATCAGCGGCCTGAGAATTCCGCAATCAACCACCTGATCGCAGTCGCTGCGGATTCGTCAGCTCTCCACCTTCCGGGCCTTCTCGGCGGACATCCGGATCCTGCGGGCGGCGCACTCGGCATACCCCGGGCAGCCGCGGCACACGGCATCGTCGATGTAGCCGAACTCGGCCGGCGCGCAGACCGTGATCGAGGGGTCACGGGCGGCGTCGAGCTCGGCCAGCAGGGCCTGGTCCTCCTCCGCCACCGCCCCCCCCTCGCGCGCCCTCGCCTCGGCGGCGCGGACCTTCGGGTCCCAGGCCCGGTTGCGGGCCTCGGCGTCGGCGCTTTCGGACCGCAGCGCGAACTCGGTCTTGCGCTTGGAGAGCTCGAAGGCGAGCCGGCGGCGGCTCGGCAGGTTCCGGGTGGCGAGGAAGAACAGGTATCCGGCCGAGGTGCCGGCGATGTTGGCGAGCCCGGCCACCAGCCCGAACGAGAGGCTCGAGTAGACGAGGATGGCCGCGGCGACGATCGCCAGGTACTTGACCTTGACCGGAATGACGAAAAAGAGACGGAACTCCACCTCGGGGTACAGCGTCGCAAAGGTGAAGAGCAGGCACGTGGAAAAACCGATGTCCCCAGCCAGGCTGCGGCCCAGGGCGACCGCCGTCAGCGACGCCCCGAACGTGGCCACCAGCCAGAACGCCAGGAAACGCGGCGAGCCCCAGCCCTCTTCGAGCGGCCGCGCCATGATCCACAGCACGAGCATCGAGATGAAGAACCAGAACATGCTGCGGCCGTGGACGAACTGGTAGGTGACCAGGGTCCACGGGCGCTGGGCGACCAGGCCCGGGATGAGGGCCAGCGCCTGCTGCCCCGCGGCCATTGTCGTGCTCAGGATGAAGACCGCGAAGTGGGCGAAGATCAGACCCTCGGTCAGGTGCCAGTGCTCGCGCTGCATCATCGTCTCCCCAGCCGCCGTTCCATCTCCTCCTGGCTCAGCCGCAGGATGATGGGCCGCCCGTGCGGGCAGCGATACGGGTTGTCGGTCGCCGCCAGGTCGTCGAGCAGGGCGCGCTGCTCTGCCGC
>DATIVB010000117.1:0-7534 GCA_035466375.1 Chondromyces sp. | reverse complement strand
CGCCCTCTCCCGCGCCCTCACCGATTTCGCGAACTACGCGGCCTGGATCTGGCGGCAGGGCGGCGGGCTGGTGCCGACGCCGCGTCCGACGCCCACCGGGCACGCGGGGCCGACCATCACCCGCACCCTCGCGGGCGGCTTTCCCGAGCGTGACAACCCCCGCACCGGCAGCCCCGCCATGCCGAACCCCAAGTCGGGCATCAAGCTGCCGCCGCCGTAGCGCGTCGAATCGTTGGAACGTTCGAACGTTGAACGTTCCAACGCACGAACGATGGTGCCTACCGTTGGCATCCCGGGCACCACGCGGTCGTCCTGCCGCCGAGGACGTCGGCGCGGAGGGCGGCGCCGCAGCGGCGGCAGGGCTTGCCCTGGCGCCCGTAGGCGGCGAGGCGCACCGCGAAGTAGCCGAAGTTGCCCTCCGGCGTCGCGTAGTCGCGGATCGTGGTGCCGCCCTGCTCGACCGCCTCCTCGAGCACGACCCGCACCTCGCGGGCGAGGCGCTCGAGGCGCACCAGCGCGGTGTTGCAGCCCAGGCGCGACGGGCGCAGCCCGGCCCGCCACAACGCCTCGGCGGCGTAGATGTTGCCGATGCCGGCGACCAGTCGCTGGTCGAGCAGCAGCGACTTGAGCGGCGCGCGGCGGGCCTTGAGCAGCGGCGGCAGCACGGACTCGAGCCCGGGCTCGAGGGGCTCCATGCCGAGGGCTCGAAGCGAGGGGTCCGCGGCCTCGGTGCCCGGCGCGAGCCACACCATGAGCCCGAAGCGGCGCGGGTCGACGAAGCGCAGCTCGCGCCCGTCGTCCATCGCCAGACGCACGTGGGTGTGCGGCAGCAGCGGCGCCGCGGAATCGGCGAGGGTCAGCCGCCCGGACATGCCGAGGTGGCAGAGCACGGCGCCGGGAGGCTCGAGATCGAGCAGCAGGTACTTGCCGCGCCGCCTGGGCTCAACGAGCCGCCGGCCCGGAAGCACGGCCTCGAGCTGCTCGACCCGCAGCGGACGGCGCATGGCGACTGACCGGCCGCGCACCGCGGTGATCCGCCGTCCGCTCAGCTGCAGCGCCAGCGCGCGCCGCACGGTCTCGACCTCGGGCAGCTCGGGCATCAGCCGTCGTCGCCGTAGCCCATGGCGTCGGCCAGGCGCATGCGGCTGCGCATGAAGGTGCCGCTGCCGCGGCCCAGCAACCGCCCGTTGCCGTCCTCGAGCGTGGCCTCGGCAACCCACAGGTTGCGGCTCGAGCTGAGCACCGTGCCGCGGGCCACCATGGTTCCCTCGCTGATGGGCCGGAGGAAGTACAGGGTGAAGCTGCTGGTCAGCACGAAAACGTCGTCCACCAGCGAGTTGACGGCGAAGAACGCGGCGTCGTCCATCGCCTTGAAGTAGTTGGCGCCGTGGGCCGCCCGCGCTGCGTGGTGAAGGTGGGGGCCGACGTCGAACGAGATCTCGGCCGCGCCCTCGGTGATGGAGATCCGCGGACGCCACATCTCGTTGAACGGGGCGGAGAGATACATGCGCTCCAGCCGGCGGAAGTGGTCGTCAGTCATGAATTATGAGTGTTGAGTTTTGAGTTTTGAGTTCCCACCCCACCACCCGTGCGCGTGGGGCGGAGGGGCGGAGGGGCGGAGGGGCAGAGGGGCAGAGGGGCGGAGGAGCGCATCTCGCAATCGGGTGAGAGGGCGGGCGGGCGGAAATTCGAAATTCGAAATCCGAAATTCGAAATGGGCGGGTGGGCGGGCATTCCTCATTCCGAATTCCGAATTCCTACTTCCGATCGAGCTCCAGCTCGATCGGACAGTGGTCGGAGCCCATCACGTCGGCGTGGATGCGGGCGTCCACCACCCTCGGCTCCAGATCCGGCGAGATGAAGAAGTAGTCGATCCGCCAGCCGACGTTGCGCGCGCGCACGCCCGGGCGGTTGCTCCACCAGGTGTAGGCGCCGGTTCGCTCCGGGTTGAGCTTCCGGTAGATGTCGACGTAGCCGTGGTCGAGGAAGCGGCTCACCCAGGCCCGCTCCTCGGGCAGGAAGCCGGTGTTCTTCTGGTTCGACTTCGGGTTGGCGAGGTCGATCTCCCGGTGGGCCGTGTTGACGTCGCCGCAGATGACGATGCTGCGACCGGCCCGACGCTGCGCCTCGGCGTGCTGCAGCACGGCCTCCGAGAAGCCGAGCTTGTAGGGCACGCGGCTGAGGTCGTGGCCGCCGTTGGGGAAGTAGCCGGTATAGAAGAGAAAGTCGTCGTAGTCGGCGATGATGAGGCGCCCCTCGGCGTCGTAGTCCGGGTCGTCGAGGCCGCCGAGCGTCACGCTGCGGGGCTCGATCTTCGAGTACAGGGCGACGCCCGAGTAGCCCTTGCGGACCGCGGGGTGGATGTGGACGAGGTAGCCGTCGGGGCTGTGGACGGCCGCGCCGACCTGCTCGGGCAGGGCGCGGGTCTCCTGGAGGCCGAGAATGTCCGGTTTCGCGGCTGCGAGCCAGTCGAGGAAGCCCTTCTTGGCGACCGAGCGCAGGCCGTTGACGTTCCAGCTGA
This sequence comes from Chondromyces sp., assembly GCA_035466375.1. Lineage (GTDB taxonomy): Bacteria > Acidobacteriota > Thermoanaerobaculia > Thermoanaerobaculales > Sulfomarinibacteraceae > Sulfomarinibacter. The sequence continues at coordinate 5,013 of DATIVB010000117.1, read as the reverse complement.
AGAGTCGGATCGATGGTTTCGGGCTCACGCAGTCTCTCCCTTGAAGAGGATGTGTTCGGCGTCGGCGAGGCTCGCGATCTCGTAGCCGAGGTTCCGGGCGAGTCGGTGCTCGCGGGCAGTGTTGAATCCCCAGCCCGCGAGCACCGGTCGCACCCCGAGCACCGCGGTCTTCTGCAGATGGTTGACCTTGTCGTCGACGAAGGTCATGGCCGTGAAGGGAACCGCGGTGCGCTCGGCGAGCACCTGGAGGTGCCGGGTCTTGTGGGCGCCGGTCTCCTTGTCGAGCACGAGCTCCGGTTCGAACACTCCGTCGAGGCCGAGCGTGTCGAGCAACAGCCGAACGGAGCGCCCGTCCTTGGCGGTCGCCACCGCGAGGCGGGTGCGGTCGCGGTGGCGCCAGAGGACCTCCGCGAGTCCCGGATAGGGGAGGTGGAGGGCGAGCCAGGCCTCGGGGTCGGCGGTGCGCAGCGCGTCTCGGGCCTCGTAGAAGCGGCGGTGGAACGCGTCGCGCCACGGGGCGCCGAGGCCCTCGTGCAGAGCGTCGTACTCCGACTGCTCGCCGATCGAGAGGTCCCGCTCGAGGGCGGTCAGCGCGACGCCGAAATCCTCGGCCCGGTTGCCGAGGGGCAGCAGGTCCGCGAACCGCCGGTACAGCGGATCGCGGCGGAAGCAGTCGTCGCCCGCCAGGACGCGGTCGCGGAGTACCCGCAGCGGTCGCAGCAGGTTCGAGCCAGGAGCGTGGACGGCGAAGGCATCGACCGCGACCACGAAGACCTCGCGGGACGAGTCGCACAGCACACCGTCGAAGTCGAAAGCGAGCACCTGCATGGCGAGGAAGTGTAACCGGTCAGGCCACCCACCCATTTCGGATTTGGGATTTCGGATTTGCTCGCGGCCTATGGCCGCGGCGTCTACCCGCCATGAGCGGGTGGCCGATGCCGGCCCCCACCCACCCTACATTCCCGGCCGTCGGCCACACTCCGCTCCTGACGGGCAGTGCGGGATTTCCACCCGCCCGCCCGCTCACCCGGATGCGAGATGGGCCCCTCCGCTCCTCCGCCCCTCTGCCCCTCCGCCCCTCTGCCCCTCTGCCCCTCCGCCCCGCGCGTCCGGGTGGTGGGGTGGGAACTCAAAACTCAAAACTCAAAACTCAAAACTCTCAACTCTTCACCCTTCACCCGACCGTGTAGACTCGCCCCGTGATCCGCCTCTCCGGCATCCGCAAGCGCTATCCCGGCAGCGACGTCGAGGTTCTGTGCGGCGTCGACCTGGAGGTCGCGGAGGCGGACTTCGTGGCGGTGGTCGGCCGCTCGGGCACGGGCAAGACGACGCTTCTGAACCTGATCGGCGGGCTCGACAGTGCCTTCGAGGGGGAGCTCGAGGTGGAGGGCCGGGTCCTGCGCGCGCTGCCGGACGCCGAGCTGAGCGATTTCCGCAACCGCCGAGTCGGCCTCGTCTTCCAGGCCTACCACCTGCTCGACCACCTCAGCTGCGCCGACAACGTCGCGCTCGCGTTCCACTTCGCGCGCCGCGGCGGCGGCCGTGGGCTGGGTTGGGCGCGCCGGCGCGCCGACGAGCTGCTGGAGGCGGTGGGCCTTTCGGGTGCGGGCGCGCGCAGCGCGAGCACGCTCTCCGGTGGCGAGCGCCAGCGCGTGGCTTTGGCGCGGGCGCTGTTCTTCGAGCCGTCGATCCTGCTCTGCGACGAGCCCACCGGCAACCTGGACGCCGCCACCGGGCACGACGTCGTCGAGCTGCTGCGGAGAGTGCACGTCGAGCGCGGCACGACCGTCGTCGCAGCGACCCACGACGAGGCGATCGCCGCCGCGGCGGGCCGCGTCGTCGAGCTGCGCGACGGCCGCCTGCACGGCGGCGAGGTGGTCTCGCCATGACGGCGGGGGGGTGGGCGCGGCTGGTCGCGGCGGACCTCGGGCGCCACCGGCGCCACTTCGCGGCCGCCTCGGTCGGCATCGTGCTCGGGGTGGCCGCGCTGGCCTTCTTCCTCGCCCTCGGGCTGCAGGTGCGGGGCGTGCTGCTCGAGCAGGTCTTCCCCGCCGATCGGCTCGAAGTCGCGCCGCGCAGCGCGGACCTCGATATTTTCGCCGTGCGGCTGGACCTCGGCCGCGACGCGCTGTCGCCCGAGGACATCGCGAGCCTCGCGGCGATCGACGGCGTGGCGGCGGTGCGGCCGAAGATGCGGCTGACGGTGCCGGCGCTCGCCTCGGGGGGCGCGGCGTTGTTCGGCGCCGGACTGCAGAGCGAGGTCGTGGCCGACGGCATCGACCCGGAGCTGGTCCGCAGCGAGCTCGGCACCGTTTTCCGCGAGGTCAGCGACACCTTCGAAGAGCGCCCGTGCAGCGACGACGCCGCGTGCGGCGCAGAAGCCTACTGCGCCCGCGACGCGGCCTTCGGCCCCGGTGTGTGCCGGCCCTACCTCCCGGCGCTGGTCTCGCCCTACGTGATCGAGCTCTACAACGGCGGCTTCCGCCGCGCCTACCGGCTGCCCAAGATCAACCCCGACGCGCTCGGCGGGCTGAGCTTCGAGATGGTCTTCGGGGCCTCCAGCTTCCGCCCCTCGAGCGCGGCGCCGATTCGCGAGCGCGTGCGCCTGGTGGGGGTCTCCGAGTGGGCGATTCCGCTCGGCGTCACCCTGCCCCTGGGCGAAGTGCGGAGGATCAACCGCCGCCTCGACTCGGCGGCGGCCGGGGACCGCTTCCACTCGGCGATCCTCGAGGTGGACTCGAAGGAGGTGCTGCCGGAGGTCGTGGCGGCGGTCGAGGCCGCCGGCCTCGAGGTCAGCGACAGGGGGGCGAGGCGGGCTGCGGTCCTGACGGCGATCGTGACCGCCCTGCTGGCGCTCGTGGGCGTGGTCCTGATCGCGGTGTCGGCGGCGCACATCATGCACGTCTTCTCGCTCGTGGCGATGGTGCGCCGGCGCGAGCTCGGCCTGCTGCGCGCGGTGGGCGCCCGGCGCAGCGACATCCGCTCCCTGCTGGTGCTCGAGGCTTCCGTCGTCGGGCTCGCGGCCGGCGTCCTCGGCGCGGCCGCCGCGCTCGCCGCAGGGGCGCTCGGCGACCGTTTCGCCTCCGGCCGTGTGCCGGACTTCCCCTTCAAGCCGGAGACCTTCTTCGCCTTCGAGCCGTGGCTGCTCGGCGCGGTGGTCGCGGTCGCGGTTGCGGCCTGCGCGCTGGGGGCGCTCGGGCCCGCGCTGCGGGCCGCCTCCGGCGACCCGGCCGAGGCCCTCGCCGGCCGCTGAGGAGGTTTACTCCTCGACGGCCTGAACGGGTTCGTCGTCGGCCTGAGACGCCTCACCGGCGGGCGGCGGGGCGAAAGCGAGGCTGCCCATGACCGACTGCAGCATCGGCCCGACCGCGGCGTCGAACTGCTCCGAGGACTCGATGGCGGCCATCTGCTCGACGAAGGCCTCGGCCATCGCGAGCCCGAACATCGCCTGCGGCTTGAGCTCGGCGATCTTCTCCGGCGTCAGCTCCTCGAGCCGCGCTCGGGCCTCGGCGACCTTCTGCGGCCATTCCGCCGCCATCTCGGCGGGCACCCAGCGGCCCTCGACCCTGGTCACGGCGACTTCCTCCGGCTCCTCGTCGGCAGCAGTGATCCGCAGCATGGCCGAGTCCTCGGAAATCGACACGGTCTCCACGGTCAGGGTGCGCAGCGCGGCGAAGAGGTCCTCGCCGGCGACCTCGGGCTCGGCTGCGGGGGCCGCGTTGTCGGCGAGCAGCATGAGCTGCCTGCCGGTGCCCGAGAGGAAGCCGGACCAGTCGACCGCCCCGAGGCCCTCGAGGGTGGTGATTTCGCTCGACAGCAGGGCGTGGGCGACCGCCAGGCCGCCGTTCATGCCGCGCTCGACCTCGGCGACGTCGACGCCGGTCGAGGCGACGGTCTGACTGCCGAGGATGATCGCCTGCTTGTCCTGCAGGACCTCGACCGTGCGGCGCGCGAGCGCCATCGACCGGTTGTAGAGCTCGGGGTCCATCTTCGCCGCGAAGACGCGGGTGAGCTCGTTGATGTCCGTGCGGTAGGTCTCGGGGAGGGCTTCCCAGAGGATCGACGGGTCGTGGTCGGCGAGGTGCTTCGCGACGGCGAGCACGGTGCCGTCGGGCGTGTCAGGGATCAGCGGCTCCGGCGCCACCGTGACGGCCTCACGGGCGCAGCCGAGGATGAACACGGTCGCGAGCACGGTAGCGGCGAAGCGGGCGGCGGCATGCGGCATGGGACGACCTCCAGAGGGAGGGGATTATGGCACAGTCGGGGAGCGTCCCGATGAGGAATGTGGAATGAGGAATTAGGAATGAGGAATTAGGAATGCCCGCCCACCCATTTCGGATTTCGGATTTCGAATTTCGGATTTCCACCCATCCGCCCGGTGAGCAGGGAGCAGGGAGTAGCGGCCGGTCGCTCGTCCGGACTGTAGGCGGAGGCTTCAGCCTCCGCGAGGAGCGCGGCGACGTCACGAGCCGCGCTCGCGTTTCCCAAAGCGACGATGGCAGGCGCTGAAGCACCTGCCTACAGCGGACATTACTTCGATGCGGTGCTCGTCCGGAATGTAGGCGGAGGCTTCAGCCTCCGCGAGGAGCGCGGCGACGCCAGGAACCGGGCTCACGTTCCTTGGCGGGTGGGCGGAAAATCCGAAATCCGAAATCCGAAATCCGAAATCGACCGTTGCCCATCCCACATTTTCCGGATGAGCAAAACGTCCAACGTTCCAACGTTCAAACAATCCGACGTGGGTGCGTGGCGGGCTAGAACATCCACGACGCGGCGTGGTGCTGCCGGACGTGGACCTCGGTCTGCGGGCGGCGGACCCTGACCTCGATGGTGTACTCGTCGCCGAGCCCGGGGGGCGGGATGATCGAGAGCTCGTAGTAGCTCGAGATCACCCGGCCGAGCTTCGCCATCGCCAGCCGGGGGAACTCGTGGGTCTTGACGTAGATGCCGCCGGTGTCGTCGGACACGGTTCGCAGCCCGCGCTCCAGGGAGTGAAAGTCGGCGTCGGTGATG
>DATIVB010000116.1:0-3512 GCA_035466375.1 Chondromyces sp. | reverse complement strand
GCGTAGAGGTCGGCGACGAAGACCGTCTCCCCGGTAGCTGCGGTGTAGCCGGCGATGGACCTCGTGTTGACGGGGACCACAAAGCCGGTGCGCTCGAGATCCACGACGTCGTTCTGGGTGTCGGCGGCCTCGAGGCGGCGGACTTTGCCGCGGCCGCGGACAATGAAAACCGTACCGGCCTCGGCGCCGGTCAGGCGACGGCTCTTGAGCAGCACGCGCCGCAAGAGCTCCGCCACCGGCTGCGGCTTCGAGTACTCGATGAACTCGAGGAACTCCCTGAGCACTTCCATGGGCCGACCTCGCGTCTGGTTCCGCGCCAACGTCCGGCCCACATGATACAGCTTCCGCAGGTCGCTGCTGGACGAGTAAGCGCCACGCCCCTCGCCCCTCGCCGATCGGAGAAAACGAAAAGCCCGGCGTCACCGCCGGGCCATTTTTCAGCACCTTGTCAAGGCGCCGCGGCGCCCCCCGCTTTCCTGGATGTCAGCGGGATTCCTTGAAGATCACGTGCTTGCGCACCACCGGGTCGTACTTCTTGAGCTCGAGCCGCTCGGTGGTGTTCTGCTTGTTCTTCTTGACGTGGTACATATACGGGCTCTCGGTGCTCTTGAGCTTGACCGTGATGCGATGTCCCTTGCCAGCCATGGTGCCTCCACTCTCGAACCGGCGGAGGATAGCCGACGGGCCGCGCCGTGTCAAGCGGCGGCGAGGTCAAACGGCTGAACGTTCAGCCATTAAGAAGGCCGCGAGCAGGCTCCGCAGCTCGGTCTCGAGGTCGATGACCAGGCCCGCGAGGTCGGCGTCGTCGCGGTCGAAAGCCGCCGCGCCGCGCGGGTTGGCCGCCGGCTCGAGGCCCGCCGTGAGGAGCTGCACCAGGTACAGGAGATGGAAGCCGGACCCCGCTTCGAGAGCGCCCGCGCGCTCCAGGAGCCCGCCCACCTCCGTCATCCGGTCGTGCCGCCAGCGCTGGAATCGATAAACCTCCACGGGTTCCATGTTCTGCTCGAGCACCACCGGTGTCAGGCTGAGCAGCCGCCCGAGGAGATCAGGCACGGAGATGCTGCGCGCGATCAGCCCGGCCAGCTCGGACGGATCCAGGATGCCCGGCACGTCCGCGAGCTCATCCGCCAGGGCTGTGTACCAGACGTCGAGCTCGTTCCGCAGCACGAGCAGGAAGATCTCCTCCTTCGAACCGAAGAACATCGAGGCCACGCCGCGATCCACGTCGGCCCGCTGGCCGATGTGGTCGAGCGTCACCTCGGTGTAGGACATGCTCGCGAAGATCGACCGTGCCTCGTTCAGAATCCGTTGTTTGCGCACGGCCCGCTGCTCCCGCGCGCGCTCCCGCCTGCCGCGATCGATCAGCTTTCCCATGGAGGCCATTATCCATGACTCTCGCCGGACAACGCACCCCGCGGCTCTGTACACCGTCCGACCCCGATCCCGATCCCGTTCCCGTCTCTCCACGACACGGGGCATCAATTCGGATCGCTGCAGCACCGGCCTTTCGGATGAAGGGCTCGAGCCGATCGACTGCGGTCGTTCGGGATCGGGATCGGGACCGGGAACGGGCGCGGGTTTGCGCCCCGATGCCGGACATGGGGCCGCCGAGCTCAGGCCTCGTCGAGACGCAGGTGGCCCTCCTTCAGCAACTTCCAGAAGACCAGCAGCGAGCCGATCTCCGACAGGGGCGAGATCTTGATGATCGAGCGGATGTCGGATCTGCCGTTGATCCGCGACAGGATGAAGCCCTCCTCGGGCGAGAAGTTCACCGTCCGCAGCTGCTTCATGTCCGAGATCAGCACCGGCACGCAGTCCGGGAGGACGCCGGCGTCGGCGATCTGGCCGCGGATCTCCAGCTCCTTCTGCTGGATCACCAGCCGCAGGTCACGGTTGTCGGGCTCGAGGCTCGACGCCGCACGCAGATGGCGCATGGCGGCCTCGAAATCGCCGTTCTTCAGGTGCACCATCGCCCGTCCGACCAACGCCTCGCCGCTGGCCGCGGTGTCTCCGGATGCCCGGCTCTCCACCTCGCGCTCGACGATCCTCGGTCGGACGATCTTCAGCTGGCCCTCGACCAGTTTCCGGTGCAGCACCTGGCACACGAAGAACTCGCTCGAGTGGGTGTGCAGGCAGATGTCCTCGATGCTGCGGTCGTCGTCGACCGCCTCCAACACCCCGCGCCAGCCGAGGTCGAGCTCGTCGCCCTCGAGCAGAGGGCCAACCGCCACCGGCACGCACTGCGGAGAAGGGATCACCTCCTTCATGGTGCGGGCGTGGTCGATCCGGCGCATGCCCTCCATGATGAGCCCGGTGATGTTGGCTGACATCGGCACCAGGTCGTGATCCGGCAGCTCACCGTCGAGGAACTCGAAGCTGCCCTGCTCCCAGGCGAAGAGGTCGCAGATGTTCTCCTCGGCGTTGAGCCGGAGCATCCGGTCGAGGGTCTCCTGATCGATGGCGCCGCCCTCGACCAGGACCTCCCCCAGCAGCCCCCCTTGCGCGCTCTGTACGGCCATCGCCTGCGCCAGGATCTCCTCGGTGATCACGCCCTTGCTGACCAGGAAGTGGCCGAGGAGCCGTTTCGGGTCGGAGCTCGACGAGGAGAGGATGTTCCCGTTCCGCAGGTAGATCCGCTTCTCCACCGGACCGTTCGAGATGATGAGGGTCCCGGTCTGCCGGTTGTTGGCGAGCCACTGCAGAAGCTCGGCCAGGTTCATCGTCTCGAGGTTGCCCGTGATCGGCATCGGTGCGCCGTCCCCTACGAGCTACTGGCCGGGTCGACGGACCCGGGCCTTGCCGCTCTTCGACCGCGCCCATCGAGACCCCGACGGCACCCGGGCGACGCCGGTGGGAGGCTGCCGCGGGCGCCCGGGACATGGGGAAGACAGTTCTGGCTGGAGCTCATCTCACACCGAAAATAGCCCAGCCCCGCTGCGCTGTCCATGGCCCGCGCCTGGAAACACCGCCCACCAGGCGTTCGACCGGTCAGCGGCTCTCCGGAATGTCGATGAAGAAGACCGTGCCCACCCCGATCTCGGTCTCGAAGGAGATCGATCCTCCGAGCTCCTCTATGATCGCCTTCGAGATACTCATGCCGAGCCCGGTGCCGCTGCGGTGCCGCCAACTGCCGTCGTCGGCGCGCGCGAACTTCTCGAACACGCGGTCACGGAACTCGGCGGAGATCCCCGGTCCCCGGTCGCTGACCGCGACCCTCACCGTCCCGCCTTCGCAGGACGCGGTCAGAGTGACCGTGCCGCCCGGAGGCGAGTACCTCACCGCGTTGGAGAGCACGTTGTTCAGCACCTGGATCAACCGATCCGGGTCGACCCGGACCACGGCATCGCCGAAGTCGCCCTCGACCACGAAATGCACCCCGTACTTGTCGCCGTACACCGAGGTCGCCTCGACCGCCTGCTCGACGAGGGACATCGGCGCCACATCGGCAAGCCGGAAGTCCATACGCCCGGCGTCGAGCTTCCTCGCCGACATGATGTCGCCCACCAGTCGCT
>DATIVB010000115.1:0-2547 GCA_035466375.1 Chondromyces sp. | reverse complement strand
CGTGGGCGAGAGTGAAGCGGGTCTTCGGGCCGATCCGAAAGCGGGCGGCCGCCCCGGGCACGGCGAGCTCGGCGCTCGAGCGCGAGGCGGTGGACAGGCGGTCGCCGGAGCGTGCGCGATCGCCAGGCCCGAGCAGGCGCTCACCGTCCGCGGCCTCGAGCACCAGCTTCCGCTTGACGGCGACGACTTCGTACTCGAGGCTCGTCGGCGCTTCCGACGCGCCCGCCGCGCCGATCGCGGCGAATGCGAGTGCCGCAGCGAAGCGGTTGTGAGTCATGAGCTGTCCTCCTCGTGGTCGAGTGGGATGCCGAGGCGCCCGGCCTTGCGGTAGAGCGACTTGCGCTCGATGCCCAGGATCTCAGCAGCGCGGGTCCGGTTGCCTCCGCAGCGCTTGAGGACCGCCTCGATGTGCAGGGCCTCGAGCTCGCGCAGGCTCAGGTCGTCGCCGATCGCGGGCGCCGCTTCGGCCGCCGGGCCCGCGGTGGCGTGGGGCCCGAGGAGCGCCTGCACCCGCCGCCCGTCGGTCAACGAGCCGCTGTCCACCAGCGCCCGCTGCACCACGTGCTCGAGCTCGCGCACGTTGCCGGGCCAGGGGTGCGCTCCCATAATCTCCAGAACCTCTTGACTGACAGTGGATTGCGGGTCGAGGCCGAGGCGCTCGGCATGCCGGCGGCGGAAGTGCTCGACGAGCGCCGGGATGTCGGCGCGGCGTGCGCGCAGCGGCGGCAGCACGATCTCGTAGGCGGCGAGCCTGAAGTAGAAGTCCTCGCGGAAGGCGCCGGCCGCGACCTCCGCCCGCAGGTCACGGTTGGTCGCGGCCACCACCCGCACCGGGACGTGCACGGCCCGGTCCGAGCCCACCGGCCGCGCCTCGCCCGATTGCAGGAAGCGCAGCAGCTTGACCTGCAGCGAGGCCGGCAGCTCGCCGACCTCGTCGAGGAAGAGGGTGCCTTCGCGCGCCGCCTCGACCGCGCCGCGGTGGTCGCGGTCGGCGCCGGTGAACGAGCCCTTGCGGTGCCCGAAGAGCTCGCTCTCGAGCAGGTTCTCGGGGATCGCGCCGCAGTTGATCGGAACGAAGGGTCCGCCGGGGTCGGCGCCGAATCGGTGCAGCGCGCGTGCGATCAGCTCCTTCCCGGTGCCGGTCTCGCCGCGGACGAGGACCGGAATCGGCAGCGGCGCCACCCGCGCGACCGCGTTGTACACCTCGACGATCGCCGGGTCGTTGCCGATGATCATCGACTCGGGTCCGATCTCGACGGCGGATGCGGCGGCCGCGGGGGCGCGGGCCGCCGCGCGCACGCGTTCGACGAGGGCGTCGATCGCGAAGGGCTTGGCGAGGTAGTCGAAGACGCCGAGCCGGCGCGCCGAGGTCGCGGTCTCGATCGTCCCGTGGGCGGTCACCAGGATGACCTTGGCGTCCGGGCACCGCGAGCGGCAGTGCTCGAGCAGCTCGAGGCCGGTGCCGTCGCCGAGGTAGATGTCGGTGACGATCACATCGAAGGGGCTCTCCGAGACCGCGTCTTCGGCCGCCCGGGAGGAGGCCGCGGCGCGCACCTCGAAGCCCTCCTTGCCGAGGGCGAGCGCCATCATCTCGCGCATCGCGGTGTCGTCGTCGACCACCAGGACCCTGGTCCGTGCCACGCCTCATGCCTCCGGGGCCGCCGGCAGCGTCGCCGTGAAGCAGCTGCCGCGGCCGATCTCGCTGTCCACCGTTATGCACCCTCCGTGCCAGGTCACGACCTCCTTGACCAGGGCGAGGCCGAGCCCGCTGCCCGCGGCGTTGCTGCCGGGCGCGCGATAGAAGCGCTCGAAGATGCGCTCGCAGGAGGCCTCGGGGATCCCGGGGCCGTGGTCGCGGACGCTGAGCCGGAGCTCGTCGCCTTCTCGCCGGAGATCGACCTCGACCGTGTCGCCACGCTCGGTGTAGGTGACGGCGTTGCCCACCAGGTTGTCCACCACCCGCTCGAGCAGGGCGGCGACGCCGCGCAGCCGGCAGCCGGGGGCGAGCCTTTGGGCGATCCCCACACCGCGCGCCGCGGCCGCCGCTCCGAGGATCTCGAGCCGGGCGCCGGCGAGCGCGCCGAGGTCCAGGATGTCGGCCGCCTCGTCCCAGTGCCCGGCGCCGAGGCGTTCGAGGTCGAGAAAGACGGTGACCATCTCCTGCAGCCGCTGCGCCTCGCCGCGGATCAGCGAGGCGACGCGGCCGAGCTCGTCACCGGAGAGCCGGTAGCGCTCGAGGGTCTCGCCGAAGCCGGCGATGGAGGCGAGCGGGGTCTTGAGCTCGTGCGACACCAGGCGCTGCATCTCCTGCCGCCGCCGCTCGAGGGCGCGCTCGGCCGTGACGTCGCGGATGATGGCGAGCCTTCCGGATCCGAGCTCGGCGGCCCGCACCGAGAGCTCGCGCGACCCGCGCTGAACCGAAAACTCGTCGTCGGGTGAGGCGCTGCCGGAAGCCAGATCGGCGGCGTGCGGGACCCCTCCCCACAGCCGTCGCGCGGCCGGGTTCGCCTCGATCAACGCCCCGTCGGGGCCCCACATCACCACGCC
>DATIVB010000114.1:0-3172 GCA_035466375.1 Chondromyces sp. | reverse complement strand
GGCGGGCTACGTGGTGCTGACGGTGATCGCGGTGATCATGTCGGCGGTCAGCCTCTACTACTACTTCCGGATCGTCGTCCAGATGTACCTGCGCGACGGTGAGGAGAGCGACGCGGCGCCGGCCGAGCTGCTGCGCGACCGTTGGCCCGAGCTGATGATCGGGGTCTGCGTGGCCGTTACCCTGGTGGTCGGGATCTACCCGGCGCCGGTGGTGGGCTGGGCGAAGAGCGCCGCGGGTGCGCTCGGCATGATCTGAGACCGTGTCGGATCGGATGGCCGACACGGGGAAGGACGGAGATGGCGGCGCGGTCGGGCAGAGAGCTCCGCAGGGCGCGCATCTGGCTCGACGTGTCGATCATCGGCATCCAGTTCCCGGTGGCGATCGCTCTCGGCTACTTCTTCGGCCGTTTCCTCGACCGTTCGCTGGAGACCCACCCCTGGCTGACCCTGGTCTTCACCCTGTTCGGGGTCGCCGCCGGTTTTCTCAACCTCTTCCGCATCACCGCCCAGGCGGGGCGCGCGGAGGAGCGGCTCGACCGGCTCGAAGAGGCCGAGAATGCGTTGAAAAATGGCGAGTCCGAAGGACCATGAAAGCGACGGATTCTCGACCGCGAGGGTGCTGCGAACGGCGGCCGTTCTCGTCGTCGTTGGCGCGCTGGTGGAACTTGTGCTTTTTCGCACATGGATGGGCGCAATGAGCTTGACCGCGGCCGGGCTGGTGGCTATGATCAACTTCCGTTGGCTGGAGGTGATCGTGCACCGGCTGGTTCAGCCCGGCAAGCCACGCGTGGATCGCTGGACTGTCCTGCGAATTTTCGGTCGCCTGTCGCTTCTGGCCGGCATCTTCGCGGCGCTCCTGGTGGTGCCGCGGGTCGATCCGGTGGCGGTTGCGGTTGGGTTCTCAACGCTGGTGGTCGCGCTCGTGATCGAAGGCCTCCGCCAGCCGCGAGTCGGAGGAGGTTGATTTGGAGCACGAATTCTCAGTCCTCTACCATCCCGTGAACAAGCTCTTGATCGCCCTGTTCGGAGAGTCCAGCACCCGCTTCCAGGAACTGATGGGCCTGCACGAGGCCGGCTACTGGCTGCCCGACCACGTGGTCATGTCGATGCTCGTGGTGGTGCTGGTGGCGGCGGTGTTCATCCCCGTCAGCCGCCGCCTGTCGGTGGAATCCCCGGGCAAGCTGCAGCAGATCGTCGAGCTGCTCATCACCGGTCTCGAGGATCTCATCGAGGACGTGGTCGGCCACGGCTTCGGCAAGCGCTTCCTGCCCTTTATCATGGGCCTCGCGGTGTTCATCTTCGTCGGCAACATCTTCGGGCTGTTCTACTTCGTGCAGCCGCCGACCGCCAACCCGAACACCACCTTCGCGTTGTCGATCACCGCGTTCCTGTTCTACAACGTCGTCGGCATCAAGGACAACGGGCTCTTCAAGTACCTCAAGCACTTTGCCGGCCCGCTGCCCCTGCTGGCGCCGCTGATGGTGCCGATCGAGATCATCTCCCACCTGGCGCGGATCCTGTCGCTGGCGCTGCGGCTCTTCGGCAACATCTTCGGCGAGCACACCGCCAAAAGCATCTTCTTCGTCATGTTCCCGTTCGTCGTCCCGTGGCCGATGATGGGTCTGGGCATCTTCGGATCCCTGCTCCAGGCCTTCATCTTCATCATGCTGACGATGGCGTACCTCCAGGGCGCCGTCGGAGCGGAAGAGCACTGAGACCGTGGAACCGAGAAAAATCGCTTGAGGAGGCAACAGGTATGAATCGACGTCTTGCAGTTCTGGCAGTTGTCCTCGTGACCCTCGCCATCGCCTCGCCGGCGCTGGCCCAGGAGCACGGTGCGGCGGATACCGGGAAGAACATCTTCCAGTACCTCGGCGCGGCCTTCGCCATCGGCATCGCGGCCGCCTTCGGGTCGCTCGGCCAGGGCAAGGGCCTCGCCGCGTCGGTCGAGGCCATCGGCCGCAACCCGGGTGCCGTGGGCCCGATCCGCATCACCATGATCATCGGCCTGGCGCTCATCGAGTCGCTGGTCATCTACGCGCTCATCATCTCCTTCCTGATCCTCGCCTGATCGCCCGTCGAGCAGTGCACATGGGGGCCTTCGGGCCCCCTTTTTCGTGCGTCACCGGGCGACGGCTCCAGGTGTTTCTTTATCGCAACACTGCTTTATTACTGCTCGTGTGCTCAAATGGGCTTGACAGGAATGTTTCAAGGATGTAGCATTTGCGGCAGGAGGTCGTATGACACAGCTCTCCGAGCCAAGAATGTGGGATTTCAGCACCGGACGGCTGCCCTACCGCGACCAGCTCTACAAGAGCGCGCTTCGCATGACGCGCTCGGTGGAGGACGCGGAGGACCTCATCCAGGAGACCTATCTCAAGGCTTTCAAGTACTACGAGCGCTTCGCCGAAGGCACCAACTTCAAGGCCTGGCTGTTCAAGATCATGAAGAACACCTTCATCAACTCCTACCGCAAGCGCAAGCTGCAGCCGCCCAAGGTCGACTTCGACGAGGTCCAGGAGGGGCTCGAGGAGACCCTGCTCGACCAGGCCCATGCCTCCCTCGCCGATCCCGAGAGCTGGTTGATGTCGGTGGAGATGGACGCCGAGGTCCGGGAAGCCCTGCTGGGCCTTCCGCACGACTACAAGATGGTCGTCCTGCTCGCCGACCTCGAGGGCTTCGCCTACAAGGAGATCGCCGACATCCTCGCGGTGCCCGTCGGCACCGTCATGTCGCGGCTCTATCGCGGCCGCCGCATGCTCGAGCGGGCGCTCTTGAGCTTCGGGCGCCGCTACAACTACGTCAACACCCGGCCCGAGAAGCTGCGCGACGCCAATATCGATCTCGACGAGTTCTTTGCAACCGGGACCGCGGCCCACTGACCCCCCCTCCGGGGCTGCGGTCCACCCCTCCTCCAGCCGGATCGGGATCCTCCTTCCCCCGATCCGGCGCTTTTTTGCGCCGCGGCGCCCCTCGGGCGCCGCTTCCGATTTCGGGCTTCACGTCGTCAGCGCGGCCCGCTGTGAAAAGCGATGCGTTACCATGCGCACTTCAGTTATGGCGACGACGTGAAGCCCGAAATCGGAGAAATGGACGATGAAACAAGTCTGGATTCCAAAGATAGGTGAACCCGAGGTGCTGGAGCTGCGCGAGGCGCCGGACCCGGAGCCTG
>DATIVB010000113.1:0-3707 GCA_035466375.1 Chondromyces sp. | reverse complement strand
CCCGACCGCATCCTCGGCCTCTTCCTGGAGTGGGTCGCGGACACCGGCTTCGAGCTCTACCCGGCGCAGGAGGAGGCCCTGCTCGAGCTCATGGCGGACCGCCACGTGGTGCTCGACACGCCCACCGGATCGGGCAAGTCGCTGGTCGCCCTCGGCCTCCACTTCCGCGGCCTGTGCGAGGGGCGCCGCTCCTTCTACACCTCCCCCATCAAGGCGCTGGCGAGCGAGAAGTTCTTCGCGCTGTGCGCCGAGCTCGGCGCCGACCACGTGGGCATGCTCACCGGCGACGCCAGCATCAACCCCGACGCCGGCGTGATCTGCTGCACCGCCGAGGTGCTCGCCAACCTCGCCCTCCGCGAGGGCGAGGACCTCGACGCGCCGTACGTGGTGATGGACGAGTTCCACTACTACGCCGACCGCGACCGCGGCTGGGCCTGGCAGGTGCCGCTCATCACCCTGCCCCGTGCTCAGTTCCTCCTGATGTCGGCCACACTCGGCGACATGAGCGCCATCATGGACCGCATGGAGGGCTTCAGCGGCCGCGAGTCGGCGCTGGTCCAGTCCTCCGACCGCCCGGTGCCGCTCGAGTTCAGCTACCGCGAGACGCCGCTGCACGAGACCATCGAGGCCCTGGCGGCAGCCGACAAGGCGCCCGTCTACCTGGTCAACTTCACCCAGCGCGACTGCGCCGAGATGGCGCAGAAGCTGACCAGCATGCAGCTCACCACCAAGGACGAGAAGGCGGCGATCCGCGACGCGGTGGGCAATGCGCGCTTCACCACCCCCTACGGCAAGGAGTTCCGGCGTTTCCTCGGCTTCGGGATCGGCGTCCACCACGCCGGCCTGCTCCCGAAATACCGGCTCCAGGTGGAGCAGCTCGCGCAGCGCGGGTTGCTCAAGGTGATCTCCGGCACCGACACCCTCGGCGTCGGCATCAACATCCCGCTGCGGACGGTGCTGTTCACCAAGCTCGCCAAGTTCGACGGCCGCAAGGTGTCGCGCCTCAAGGTGCGCGAGTTCAAGCAGATCGCCGGCCGCGCTGGACGCAAGGGCTTCGACGACGAGGGCAGCGTGGTGTGCCAGGCGCCCGAGGAGGTCATCGAGAGGATCAAGGAGCAGCGCAAAGCCGCTGCCGGCAGCGGCAAGAAGGCGAAGGGCGGCCGCCGGCAGCCGAAGCAGGGCGAGGTCTCGTGGTCGGAGGAGACCTTCGCGAAGCTCGTCGCCGATCCGCCGGAGAAGCTCGAGTCACGCTTCCGCATAACCCCCGGCATGCTGGTCGACCTGCTGCAGCGCGACGCCGCGGTCAACGATCCCGGAGCGGGGAACTTCAACTCGCTGCGGCGGCTCATCGCCAACTGCCACGACGACGACGCCGGCAAGGCCCAGCACCTGAGCCGGTCCGCGCAGCTGGTGCGCTCGCTGTACCGGGCCGGCATCATCCGGATGGTCCGCGACACCGCCGGTTCCTACCTGTGGGTGACGGTGGACGAGGAGCTGCAGGTCGATTTCTCTCTGTTTCACAATCTCTCCCTTTTCCTGGTGGAGGCCATCGAGGGGCTCGACCCGCTGGCGCCCGAGCACGCCCTCGACATCCTGAGCCTGGTGGAGTCGGTGCTCGAGGACCCGGTGGTGATTCTGCGCCGCCAGCTCGACCGCGCGAAGACCGAGCTGCTGGCGCGGCTCAAGGAGGAGGGGGTGTCGTACGAGGAGCGGATCAACCGCCTCGATGAGCTCACCCACCCGCAGCCCCTCGCCGACTACATCCACGCCGCCTTCGACCGCTTCCGCGGCAACCACCCGTGGGTCGGAGGCGACGCGGTCGCGCCCAAATCGGTGGCGCGGGAGATGATCGAGGAGTACCTCGGCTTCACCGACTTCGTCCGACGCTACGGCCTGCAGCGCTCGGAGGGGGTGCTCCTGCGCTACCTGTCGCAGGTCTACAAGACCCTCGACCAGAACGTGCCCGACCAGGTCAAGAACGACGACGTCCGCGACGTGATCGCGTACTTCCGGGCGCTCCTCGAGCGGGTCGACACCAGCCTCATCGAGGAGTGGGAGGCGCTGCGCCACCCGGAGCTGATCGAGGAAGGCATTACCGACACCCGCGTCGCCCACCGGGTGCTCGCCGCGCGCGAGCTGCGCGGCAACCCGAAGGCCCTCGCCTCGCGGCTGCGCGCCGAGCTCCACCACCTGGTGGCCGCCCTCGCCCGCCGCGACTGGGAGGAGGCGGCGGAGTGCGTGCGCGCCGATCCCACAGAGCGCGGCGCCCTCTCATTGCCCGAGGACTTCGCCGCCGCCCTGGAGCCCTTCCTCGCGGAGCACGAGCGCCTGCTCTTCGACCACCGGGCGCGGCTCGCCGAGCACACCCAGATCACGGCAGCCGGCGCCGACCAGTGGCAGGTGGTCCAGGTCCTGCTCGATCCCGAGGACGACAACTTCTGGCACATCGAAGGCAAGGTCGACCTCTCCGACGAAGCCAACGTCGAGGGACCGCTCGTTGTTGTCACGAGAATTGGGACGTAGCGCAAATTAGGAATTAGGAATGAGGAATTAGGAATGCCGCCCACCCACCCCGTGGCCTAACTGGGTACCACGTATCCCAAAGTTCTGATCTCGCTCCGGTACCACGCTGCTGGAAAGGGTCCTCTTGGAGGTCGCAGGAACTTCGCACTTCGCTGCGCAAACGGTGCCCAGTTCTCCGAGTTCCTTAGGATGTGGCATCTGCAACTTCAGAACTTTGGGATACGTGGTACCCCAGCCGGGGGGCCGGGAGGGAATTCCTAATTCCTCATTCCTAATTCCTAATTCTTCATTCGAAGAGACTTCAGTCTTTTCGAATGAAGCTCAGCGCCTGCCGATCCTTGGTGACGCCGGGGAAGCGCAGCACCCGGTTGTGCATGGCGACGTAGACGCCGCCTTCGAGCAGCCGCGCCGCCAGCAGCGCCTCGGTGACGTTCTGCGCTGCGTCGGTGTCGCGGAACTCGTAGGGCCGCATGGCGCCAGTGAGGATCACCGGTTTGTCGAGGTCCGCGAGCTCGCGGCACAGGAGCTCGCCGGTCTGCTCGAGGGTGTCGGTCCCGTGCAAAATGACGATGGCATCGGAGTCCGGAAGCGCGTCGGCCACGGCCCTGGCGATGATCCGGCGGTCCTCCTCGGTCATGTCGAGCGAGTCCTTGTGCATCACGTCGTCGTGGCGGATGACGAGGTCGGGCGTGCGCAGCTCGTCGAGGATCACGTCGAGCACCGAGTAGGCGTTGCGCAGGCTGCCCTGAAACTCGTCGTAGGTCTTGTCGATCGTGCCGCCGGTGGTCAAGATAGTGAGCCGCATTGAAGTCACATCCAACTGTGAATTAGGAGTTAGGAATTAGGAATTAGGAATTCCCAGCCGCGCCCCCGTTCGAGCTGAAGTCGCTGCCGGGGTTTGTGGGCGGCATTCCTAATTCCTCATTCCTAATTCCTCATTAGAACAGTCCCACTCCCCACAGATCGTGGAGATGCAGCACGCCCTCGAGCGGCCCGTCCCCCTCGCAGACCATGAGCGAGGTGATGCGCCGCTCCTCGAGCAGGCGCAGCGCCGAGGTCGCGAGCTCGTCAGGCGGGATGCAGACCCCGCCGCGGTGCATGACCTCTCCGGCCGAGCGCGCCAGGGGGTCCGGATCGCGCTCCATCAGGCGCCGCAGGTCGCCGTCGGTGATGACGCCGAGCAG
>DATIVB010000112.1:0-6910 GCA_035466375.1 Chondromyces sp. | reverse complement strand
GGCGGCTTCCTCTACCTGGTGTCGCGGACCGGCGTCACCGGCGCCCGGCAGGACCTCGACGCCGAGCTCGAGGCCAACGTGCGCGCCGCCCGCAAGGCCTCCAAGCTCCCGGTCGCGGTCGGCTTCGGCATCTCGACCCCGGAGCAGGTCGCGCGCGTGGCGCGGCTGGCCGACGGCGTGGTGGTCGGCTCGGCCATCGTCAGCCGCATCGGCGCCCTGGGCGACGTCGAGGAGCTGGCTCCCGAGATCGAGGCCTTTGCGCGGACGCTCGCCGAGGCCTGCAGACCTCGATGATTCAAATTCGGATTTCGGATTTCGGATTTCGAATTTCCCGCCCAGCCTCCCGGGCTCTCATGGGGTGGGTGGGGGATAAATCCGAAATCCGAAATCCCAAATCCGAAATCTGAGCCATGGGCCGTCCCAAACGTCGCCGGCTGGGGCAGAACTTCCTGGTCGATCGGTCGATTGCCGACCGGATCGTGGCGCAGCTCCACGACGAGCCGCGGCGGGTGCTCGAGATAGGCCCCGGGCGGGGCGCGCTGACCGCGCCACTGCTCGAGCGCTTCGAGCGCGTGATGGCGCTCGAGATCGACGTCGGGCTCATCGCTCCGCTCGAGCACCGGTTCGGCGGCCGCGGCCTCGAGGTGCGGCACGCCGATGCGCTGCGCGACGAGCTCGACGGAGCGCTGGCCGCCGAAGCGCCGTGGCAGGCGGCGGCCAACCTGCCGTACTCGGTCGGCACCGCGATCCTGCGCCGCCTGCTGCCCCGCCACGACCTCTTCACGCGGCTGGTCGTGATGCTGCAGCGCGAGGTCGCCGAGCGCGTGGTGGCGGCGCCCGGCGGCCGCGGCCACGGGCTGCTGGCCCTCGAGCGCGCGGCCTTCGCCGAGGCGCGGCTGCTCTTCGACGTCCACCCGCGGGCGTTCCGGCCCGTTCCCAAGGTCGTCTCGAGCGTGCTCGTGGTCGATCTTCGCCCGGCGTCGTTCGAGCCGGAGGTGCTCGCGTCGGCGCTCGCTCTGGCGGCTCGCGCCCTCACCCTGCCGCGCAAGAAGCTGCGCAACGCCCTCGCGCCGGCACCGGACCTCGACCACATTGTCGCGGCGGGCCTCGACCCGGCCGCGAGGCCCGGGACGATCCCGATCGAGGGCTGGGTGGCGCTGGCTAAGTCAGGACTTGGCAGGGATTTGCCGGGAAGTGATACCATTTGAGGAGCATGAGTTCGCGCGCGGAACATCGTCGGTTTCGCCGCCGGTGGGCGGGAGGGGCGCGGCCCGCGAGGGGCCGTGAATGACGCTGTGGCAGGCGGCCCTGCTCGGCGTGCTCCAGGGGGTGACCGAGTTCCTGCCGGTCTCCTCCTCCGGCCACCTGGCGCTGGCCCAGCTCGTGATCCCCGGGTTCTCGCAGCCGGGCGTGGTGTTTGACGCCATGCTGCACGTCGGGACGGCGCTCGCGGTGGTGTGGTTCGAGCGGCGGCGGATCGCGGAGTGGTCCTCGAGCGCGGCGGGTCGCCGGCTGCTCGGCCTGCTCGTGGTCGGCACTGCGGCCACCGCCGTCGTGGCCCTGCCCTTGCGCGGCCTCGCCACCGCGGCCTTCGTCGAGCCCCTGTGGGTGGGTGTGGCGCTGGTGGTGACCGGCTGCGTGGTCGCCGCCACCAGGGTGCTCCCGGGGGGAACGCGCGCCGAGGCCGGCACCTTCTGGCGGCAGGCGACGTTGGTCGGCCTGGCGCAGGGACTGGCGGTGTTCCCGGGCCTGTCGCGCTCCGGACTGACGATCGCCGCGGGCCTCGGCGCCGGCATGGAGCGGGCGTGGGCGGCGCGGTTTTCGTTCCTGCTCGCCGTGCCCGCCATCGCGGCGGCGACGACCGTCGAGCTCGCCGGCGCGGCCCGGCTCCCGGAGGGCCTCTCCACCGCCTTCATCACGGCCTGCCTGCTCGGGGCGGCGTGCGCGGGCCTCAGCGGCTACTTCGCGCTCGGTATCGTGATCCGGACCGTGACCAGCCGGGTGTTCCACCGCTTCGCGTGGTACGTTCTGCCGCTCGGCCTGCTGGTCGTCGCGTGGGGGAGCCGGTGATGCGCGAGCGGGTGGTGCGGGAGGCGGCGGCGGTCGCCCTGCTGCTCGGCGCCCTGCTCCTGGTGGTGGCGCTGCTGTCGCACTCGCCGCTCGACCCCAGCCCATTCCACGCCTCGACGCTGCGCTCGACCCCGCACAACCTGGCGGGCTGGCTCGGCGCCACCCTGTCGGCGGCGCTCTTCAACTTCATCGGTGTGACCTCGTTCCTGCTGCCGGTGGCGGCAGCGGTCCTCGGCTGGCGCCTGCTGCGGCAGTCGCCGATGTCGAGCCCGCGGCTCGCGGGAGCCGGCTGGGCGATGGTGTTGCTCGCGCTGCCGGGCTTTGCCGCCCTCATCGCCACGGACCTGCCGTTTCGCGACGGCCGGGTGTCGGCGGGCGGTTTCGTCGGGCTGGCCGAGAGCGAGCTGCTGACCGGGTTTGCGGGTCCGGTCGGGGGCGTCGTGGTGCTGGTGTTCCTGCTCGTGGTGGGCATCCTCCTGGTGTCGGGCGCTTCGGCGGGGGCATGGGCCGATCGGCTCGTCGAGCGCCTCCGGGACCGCTGGTTCGAGCACCGCAAGCATCGGGCCGAGAGGCGCCGCGAGAAGGAGAAGGTGCGCGACAGCCACCGCGTCTTCGAGCGCCAGATCCAGCGGCTCGAGGGCGACGACAGCTACCGCGGGTCGCTCACGGTCAAGGAGGTCGAGGGGCGAGGAAGGTTCCGCATCGTCCGCAAACAGGCCGACGAGCCGACGGTCGAGGCGCCCCAGCCGCGCGCCGCGGCGCGCCCGCGTCCGGCTTCCGCGGCCAAGCCTGCCGCCGCGCCGGCGCCGAAGCCGCGCGCCAAGCCCGCCGAGATCCAGGAGGAGTTCGACTTCGTCGAGGAGCTCACGAGCTACGAGGTGCCGAAGTCGTCCTTTCTCGAGGTCGCGGACGAGGCGGCGGAGCGCGACTCGGCGGCCCTCATCGAGCTCGGGAAGCTGATCACCGCCAAGTGCCAGGAGTTCAAGGTCCGGGGCGAGGTGGTGAACATCCGCACCGGCCCGGTCATCACAACCTACGAGTTCCGCCTCGACTCGGGGGTCAAGATCTCGGCGGTGCAGAACCTCTCCGAGGACCTCGCGCTCGCGCTGCGCACCGAGTCGGTGCGCATCGAGCGCGTCCCCGGCCGGGCCACGGTCGGCATCGAGGTGCCCAACCCCGACCCGGAGGTCATCCGCCTGCGCCAGCTCATCGAATCGCCGGAGTTCGAGCGCGCGCCGTCGCTGCTCACCCTGAGCCTCGGCGTCGACATCCGCGGCAAGCCCTTCTTCGCCGATCTCGCGCGCATGCCCCACCTGCTGATGGGCGGCTTCACCGGGTCGGGCAAATCGGTCGGGCTCAACGCCATGATCATGTCCATCCTGTTCAAGGCGCGGCCCGACGAGGTCAAGTTCATCCTCGTCGACCCGAAGATGGTGGAGCTCGGTGTCTACGGCGACATCCCGCACCTCCTGACGCCGATCATCTCCAACCCCAACAAGGCGGCCAACGCCCTCGGTTGGGCGGTGGCCGAAATGGACCAGCGTTACCACGTGCTGGCCGCCCTCGGCGTGCGCAACCTGCAGCAGTACAACCAGCTCCTGCGCGACCCGGTCCAGCTTCGGCGGGCCAGGAAGAAGCTGGTCGAAGACGTCAACGGCGAGGAGCCGCCGCTCGAGCCGATGCCCTACATCGTGATCATCATCGACGAGCTCGCCGACCTCATGATCACCTCCTCGCGGGCGGTCGAGGAGTCCATCACCCGCCTCGCGCAGAAGGCCCGGGCGGTCGGCGTGCACCTGGTGTGCGCCACCCAACGGCCCTCGGTCGACATCCTCACCGGCATCATCAAGGCCAACTTCCCGTGCCGCATCGCCTACAAGGTGCGGTCGCGCTTCGACTCGCGCACCATCCTCGACTCGATGGGTGCCGAGCACCTGCTGGGCCGCGGCGACATGCTCTTCCTGCCGCCCGGCAGCGCCAACCTCATGCGGCTCCACGGGCCGCTGGTGACCGAGAAGGAAATCCACACGGTGGTCCGCTACGTCAAGCGCTTCGGCAAACCGGAGTACCAGCGGGACATCCTCAACCACGCGCCGCTGGGCCCGCCGGAGCGCGGCGGACGGCGGACCGCCGGCACCACGGACGACGACCCCCTCGACCTGAACGACCCCATGTACGACGCGGCGGCGCGGTTGGTGGTCAAGACCCGCAAGGCCTCGGCCTCGTACATCCAGCGCCGTCTGCGCCTCGGTTACACCCGTTCGGCGCGGCTGTTGGATATGATGGAGAAGGAGGGCCTCGTGGGGCCGCCGGCAGGGTCCAAGGGACGCGAGCTGCTGGTGCCCGATAATTTCTTCGGTGAGGTGGACGACACCCTCGCCCTTAATGGCGGGTTGGCGGACGACGACGACGACGATGGCGGCGACGGCGACGACGGAAGGTGACCATGGGCTTCGAACTCCTCGATCTCGGCCCCGCGGCGATGTACCAGCTCGGCGCGGTGGCGGCGGTGGCGGTACTGCTCTTCCTGCTCGTTGCGTCGTTCATGTCCCGGTCGCGGGTCTTCTGCCAGTACCTCAAGCACATGACGGGGATCCAGCTCAGCCCGGGAACGGTGCGGCGGCTGTTTTTGAAGGGCGGCAAGGGCGGTGTCCGCGACCACCTCATCGACCTCCTGATCCGCGAGGACCTGGCCGACACCAGCCGCCAGGTGACCCCGGACTCCAAGCCGGACCTGTCGATCTTCGACGCCGGTCGCTGACAACGTGACATCGTTCAAACGCTGGAACGTTTGAACGTTCGAACGTTGGGTTCATGTGAAATTGCATGAGATGGAGGCGCGGGATACGACCCGTGCCTGTCCCCGTCTCCGTGCCCGGATTCAGGTGCAGTGACCGAGGCAGTGGCAGTGACAGAGGCAGTGGCAGTCACAGAGGCAGTGGCAGTCACAGTGACAGTGTGGAGCTGCCCAGTTGGAGTTGCCCTGTCTCCGGTCGCTGCAGCCGCCACTACACCTGCCTGTACAGTGACGGTATTCACCTGACAGTTGCGCTCCTGGCAGGTGGCCGTCAGGCCACTTCTTGAGTGTCTCCTTTCGCCGTTGAATTAGGCAAGCCCTCGACGAATGCAGCGAGTGGCGTTCGTCCTCGCATACCGCGACCCTGGTGAGCGCGTTTGGTGTTGTACAAGACGAGGAATTCGTTGAGGTCGTTCTGCATTTGGTCGATGGTCTCGTACCATGTGGTTCGACCTTTGACCCGCAGGTGTTCATCCAGCAGGGTCCGATGGAATCTCTCGATGAAACCATTGCTCTGAGGACGCCGGACTTTGGTTTTTCGATGCTCGATCCCTTCGAGTTGCAAGAACAACTCATACGCATGGCGATCCGGGTTGCCGCAGTACTCTCGCCCGTTGTCGGACAAGATTGTGTTGATCTTGGCTTTGTGCTCTTCGAAGAACGGAAGCACGTCTTCGTTGAGGATGTGGACAGCGGTCACCGGGAACTTGCTGGTATACAGCCGGCCCCAGGCGTACCTGGAGTAACAGTCCAGCACCGACTGAAGATAGACCTTCCCGACTCCCTTGAGAGTGCCCACAAAGAACGTGTCGACAGCGACAAGGTATCCAGTGTGGTGGGTTTCGATATGGCGCTCTCGAAACTCGGGATCGAAGCGCTCGAGCGAGCGAATCTGCTCTTCGGTTAGCTTCAGCTTTCGTCTTCTGGCGGTGTTCTCCAGCCGAAGCAGGCGATGGTGCTTGAACTCCAAATTGTGGCGCCGCCATGTTCCACGGACACCCGTCGAGCTGACATACACGCCTCTGAGGGCAAGCTGCTGTGACACCTTCAGGCATCCGTGGCCTGGATGCTCGAGGCTGTAGTCCAGGATCGCCTTCTCGACTTCATCGCTCAGCCGGTTTGGATGCCCGTTCTTGCAGCCAGGGAGGCGATCCAGCAAACCTTCTGCACCGTACAGCTGATAGTTCCTTCGAATCTCGTAGAACTGCTGCCGCGAGTAGCCCATCACACGGCAGGCCTTAGAGACGTTGTCGAGCTCAACAGCGAGTTGAAGAAGGCTGAGCTTCCTTCGTGCTACCTTTTCTTCGGCGGTCATGTTTCCTCCCAATAGGTCGAGATTTGGTGATCTTCAAACCTACCAGGAGAGCATGGCCGCTTTCGACCTTCTCAGCGCCCAGGTGTCAGGCGAATACCATCACTACACACCGGGTCGACCATGATCAGTGACGGTCGCCTATCGATGTGTCAGCGCGAACCGTCGCAACCACAAAGGCACCAAGACACCAAGAAAACACCAAGGACCCTCTTCGTGAACATCTTGGTGCCTTGGTGTCTTGGTGGTGATTCGGTTGGGTGGGGCGGAAATCCGAAATCCGAACTCCCAAATGGGCGGGCGGCATTCCTAATTCCTAATTCCTAATTCCGAATTCGAGACGTGGCCATCTCATATTTTCCGTATGAGCCGAACGTTCAACGTTCAACGTTCCAACGTTCCAACGTTCTAACGATCCGTCTCCTCGCACCACTGTCTCGCGTTCTGGAACATCTTGAGCCACGGCGAGGCTTCGAGGCGGCGCCACTCCCTCGGCATCCACGCCCAGTGCCAGGTCAGGAAGGTCCGCTCCGGGTGCGGCATCATGGCCAGGTGGCGGCCGTCCGCCGAGCACAGGCCGGCGATGCCGCGCGGCGATCCGTTGGGGTTGTGGGGGTAGGTCTCGGTGACGGCGCCCCCGTCGTCGACGAAGCGCAGCGGCGCCAGGCTCTGCGCCTCGACCCGTTCGAGGAGCGCCGGGTCGGGGAACAGGGCGCGGCCCTCGCCGTGGG
>DATIVB010000111.1:0-1942 GCA_035466375.1 Chondromyces sp. | reverse complement strand
CAGTCCGAGCACCGCCAGGGGCTCGGCGAGGCCGCCGTAACGGTGCATCACCGGCACCACCCAGTTCGTGGTGAGCGCCCAGAAGACGGTGCCGGCGAGCCAGCCCAGCAGCCACGGCCGCCAGCGCCCGGCGCCCCGCTGTAGCGCCTCGAGCAACAGCACCGGAAACAGCAGGACCAGCGGCGCCAGCCCGGGCCCCGGCATGGCGAGCGCGAGCGCCAGGCCGGAACCAGCTGCGAGGATCCACGGCAGGAGTGACTTCATGGCGACGAGTATACGGAGGGCAGAGAGCAGTTTTCAGTTTTGAGTTTTGAGTTTTGGGTTCCCACCCACCCGACACGTGGGGGCGGGTGGGAAATCCGCAATTCGAAATTTGAAATTCGAAATGGGTGGACGGGTGGGAATTCCGAATTCCGAACTCCTAATTCCGAATTCCGAATTCGGCCAGAATGGCCGCCGTGTGCTCGCCCACCCGGGGGGCGGGACGATCCGGGGTCCGACCGACGCCGGCGTTCCAAGGGCCGACGCCCGGTGCGGTGCCGCCGCCCGGCAGCGGCGTGTCCTCACAGAGCTCGGCGGCGGCAAACAGCGGCTCCGCCATGGCTTCGTCCAGTCCGTGGACCGGACCCACAGGGAGCGCGGCCTCGGCGGCCAGCCGCAGCCAGTGCTCGCGGGGGTGCGCGGCGAGCGCGCGCTCGACGGCGGCCGCCGCCCGGGCGCCGTCCTCGCCGAGGGCGAACGCCGCGCCCACCAGCCCCTCGGCACCGATGAGCTCGACGAAGGCGGCCCAGAACTTGGGCTCGAGGGCGGCGAGCGAGAGCTCACGGCCGTCGCCGCAGCGGTAGATGCGGTAGCAGGGACACGAGCCTCCGAGCAGGGTGTCGAGCACTCCCCCGCCGCCCGCGGCGCGCTCGAGCCAGCTCCAGGTCAAGAAGGGCAGGGGTCCGGCCGCCAGCGGCTGTTCGATGCGGCCACCCGACCCGCCCCGTTCGCGGGCGAGCAGGGCCGCGAGGATCGACGACGACGCCAGCAACCCCGAGGTCACGTCCGCCAGCTGCAGCCGCGGCACCCGGCCGCCTACCAGGTCGAGGATGCCGGCCATGGCGCTGAGGTTGAGGTCGTGCGCCACCAGATCTCGGACTGCGGGCGCCGAGCCGAAGGACGGCAGCGAGCACCAAACGAGGCGCGGGTTCAGCTCGCGGAGATCGTCCCAGCCGATCGCCCACTGCTCCATCGTCCCCGGCCTGAAGCTCTCAACGAGCACATCGGCGCGGGCGGCGAGCCGGCGCAGGCGCGCCGCATCCTCGTTCTCCCGCAGATCGAGGACGATGGACTCCGCGCCCCGGAGAAAGGCCGCGAAGCCGACGCCGATGCCGTCCAGGAGCGGCGGCACCATGCGCATGGGGTCGCCGATGCCGGGCTCCTCCACCTTGATGAGCCGCGCCCCGAGGTCCAGGAGCTGCCGCGCCAGCACCGCCCCCGGCAGCATGCGGCTCAAATCCAGCACCAGCATGCCCGCCAAAGGCAATTTCGACTGGTTGGCCCTCATCAATGAAACCCCAGCAATGAAATTCTCAATTCTGAATTCTCAATTCTGAATTCTCAATTCTCAATCCCCGCCCACCCACACCGGAGAACGAGGGGTGGGTGGGAATTCAAAATTGAGAATTGAAAATTCAAAATTCATCATTTGTAGAACTTCCCCCTGTTCTCCACCACCTGCGCGAGCATCGGCGCCGGCTGGAAGCGCGGGCCGTGCTGTGCTGCGAGCTCCTCCAGGCGGGCCGCGATCCTGGCCTTACCGAGGGTGTCCACGTGGCGGAACGGACCGCCGCGGAAGGGCGGGAAGCCGAGGCCGAGGATGGCGCCGAGGTCGCCGTCCCGCGGCGAGGCGATGACACCCTCCCCGAGGCAGTGGACCGCCTCGTTGACCATCAGCAGG
>DATIVB010000110.1:0-4893 GCA_035466375.1 Chondromyces sp. | reverse complement strand
GGCGTTGCCGTAGACCCGCTCGTAGATGCAGTTGTGGAAGTAGAGGTGGTCGAAGTGCTTGAAGTGGCGCGCCTGGTGGGCGGCCGAGAACAGCGTGTCCACCAGCTCCCTGAAGGGCCACATGGAACCGCCGATGTCGATCGCCAGGACGAGACCGAGCCGGTTCTCCTTCGGCCGCTTGAAGACCAGCTCGAGCTCGCCGCCGGAGCGGGCGGTGCGGTCGATGGTGTCCGGCACGTCGAGCTCGTCCGCCGTGCCGATCCTCTCCAGAGCCCGCAGCTTGCGGAGCGCGACCCCGAGCTGGCGGGTGTCGAGGACGCGGTCCTTGCGGTGCTCCTGGTAGCGGCGCTCGGCCGCCACCTGGACGGCGGTGCCGGCGCCGTGGTCGCCGCCGACCCGGATGCCGCCGGGGTGGCCGCCGGAGTGGCCGAAGGCCGAGGTGCCGCCGGTGCCGATCCAGTGGTTGCCGCCGTCGTGGCGCTCGGTCTGCTCGGTGAGGCGCTTCTCGAACTCGGCCCGCAGCAGCTCGACGTCGACCGCGTCGAGCACCCGCCGCCACTCGGGATCGATGGCGAACGGCGCCACCGGGTTCGAGAGCCACTCCCAGACCTCGCGATCGATGGCCGCCGCCTCGGCGCCGGCGCCCGCGAAGTGGGCGGCGAAGCAGAGGTCGAAATCGTCGAGCTCGGACTCGTCGCGCACCATGATGCCGCGCGCCAGCGAGTAGAAGCCCACCAGCGACGAGCCGTGGAGGCCTCGGGCCAGGCCCTCGACGAGGGTCAGCCACTGCTGTGGCGTGACCTTGAGGCCGTGCGCCCGCAGGCGGTAGAAGAACGGCAGGAAGATCCCGGCGTGGTCGGGGGCCGGCCCCGGCTCAGCCATCGTCCCTCGGCCAGCGCCCCGCGGCGCCCGCCCTGGCCACTGCATCGACGTCCTCTTCCTTCTTCACCAGGGCGCCGAGGAAGGGAATCTCGGCCGCCAGCTGACCGGGCTGGACGCCGGCGGCCAACAGCGCGCCGATCCAGTCGACCAGCTCCGAGGTCGAGGGGCGCTTGCGCAGCCCCTTGACGCCGCGCAGCCAGTAGAACTTGGCCAGGCACTGCTCGAGCAGCGCGTCGCCGAGCCGCGGGTGGTGGACGCGCACGATCTCGGTCATCAGCTCGGCGCCCGGGAACTCGATGAAGTGGAAGATGCACCGTCTGAGGAAGGGGTCGGGCAGCTCCTTCTCGGCGTTCGAGGTGATGATGACGATAGGCCGCTGCGTGGCGCGGTGGCTGTCGCCGGTCTCGGTGATCGTGAACTCCATGACGTCGAGCTCGTGCAGGAGGTCGTTGGGAAACTCCAGGTCCGCCTTGTCGACCTCGTCGATCAGCAGCACCACCTGTCGCTCGCCGGTCAGCGCACGCCCCAGCGGGCCGAGCCTGATGTACTGGCGGATGTCCGACACGTCGTGGTCGCCGAAGCGGCTGTCCTGCAGCCGCTGCACCGTGTCGTAGACGTAGAGGCCGTCGGCCGCCTTGGTGGTCGACTTGACGTTCCAGACGATGAGCTCCAGCCCCAGGTCCTCGGCCACCGCCCGGGCGAGCAGCGTCTTGCCGGTCCCGGGCTCGCCCCGCACCAGCAGCGGCCGCCCGATCGCCACCGCCACGTTGACCGCGTGGCGCAGTTCGGGCGAGGTGACGTAGCTCGGCGTACCGGAGAACAGACTGAAATCGCGGGTCATGTCGGGCCACCTCTTCTCAGACGAACGTCGGCGGTGCCGCCGATGTTTCGCAGCCATCGGAATTCATATCCCGTCCGATCCCGATCCCGTTCCCGATCCCGTTCCCGGCCCCGACGAAATCGGCTTCCTTTCACCATGTCTCATGACAGCACCCGCGAGGTTCGAATCGGGAGCGGGAGCGGGAGCGGGATCGGGAGCGGAGATGAGAGGGGTCGGCCTCGACTGTTCGGTGTAGGATCCAACCGGAAAAAGCATGACCGTCCTCCTGCGCAACCTGCCGCTCCCCCTCGAACGGGACGAAGCCGAGCTCGCCGCCGCCGCCGCCGAAAGGCTCGGCCTCGCGGCCGGCGCCGTCACGGTCCGCGCCATCGTCAAGAAGTCCCTCGACGCCCGCCGCCGGCGCGCGCCGCGATTCCTCTACACCCTCGCCCTCGAGCTCGAACCGGCACTCGAGCGCGAGTTGCTCGGTCGGGAGCCGGCGCCGGTCGAGCTCTGGGTCGAGAGCCCTCGAGCAGGGCGCGCCGCGGCCCCGGCGCGCTCCGCCGGCCTCCCGCCGGTTGTCGTCGGCTCCGGGCCCGCCGGTCTCTTCGCCGCCTGGCGGCTGGTCGAGGCCGGCCTCGCGCCGATCGTCATCGAGCGTGGGCCGGACGTCACCGAGCGCACCCGGCGCTGGAACCGCTTCCTGCGCGGCAACGCGGCCTTCGACACGGAGAGCAACCTGCTGTTCGGAGAGGGCGGCGCCGGCGCCTACTCCGACGGCAAGCTCTACACCCGGGTCCACGACCCGCGGGTGCGCGAGGTGCTGGAGGTGCTCGCCGCCAGCGGGGCGCCGCGCGTGATCCTCTGGGACGCCAAGCCCCATATCGGCTCCAACCTGCTGCCGTCGGTGGTGCGGCGGCTGCGCGCCCGGCTCGCCGAGCGCGGCGCCGAGTTCCGCTTCTCGACCGTGATGACCGGCGTGTCGATCGCAGGCGGCCGCGTCGGCGGCCTGCGCCTCGAGCCCGGCGGCGAGCTCGCGTGCGACGCGGTGTTCCTCGGCCCCGGCCACTCCGCCCGCGACACCCTGCGCCGGCTGCACGCGGACGGCGTCGCCATGGAACGTAAACCGTTCCAGCTCGGCGCCCGCATCGAGCACCCCCAGAAGGTCATCAATCGCATGCAGTACGGGCCCTTCTGCGAGCACCCGCGCCTGCCCCCCGCCGACTACCGCCTGGTCGCGAGCCTCCCGGCGGGCGACCTCTTCAGCTTCTGCATGTGCCCCGGCGGCGAGATCCTGCCCGCCACCGAGCGCCCGGGCTTCATCTGCGTCAACGGCGCCTCGAAGCTCGGCCGCCGCGGCCGCTTCGCCAACTCCGGCTTCGTCATCACCCTCGGCCCGGAGCGCTTCCCCGGCGACGGCGCGCTCGCCGGCATCGAGCTCCAGGAGCGGATCGAGGCGAGCGCCGCCGCCCTCGCCGACCAGCCCTTCGGAGCGCCCGCGCTGCGGCTGGAGGACTTTCTCGCCGGACGGACAACTGGAGGCGCGCTGCCCGAGTCGAGCTACCCGTTCCCCCTGACCGCGGCGCCCTTCGAGGAGTTCCTACCGCCGGCGGTGGTCGAGGCGCTGCGGCGAGGGCTCGGCGAGCTGTGCACGCGGCTGCCGATCCTGCGCCACCCCGAGGCGCTCATTGTCGGCCCCGAGTCGCGCAGCTCGTGCCCGGTTCGCATCCTCCGCGACCCGCAGACTCTCGAGTCGCCGTCCGCGGCCGGGCTCTACCCCATGGGCGAGGGGGCGGGCCACGCCGGCGGCATCGTGTCGGCCGCGGTCGACGGGCTGCGCTGCGCCGAGGCCTGGCTGGCGCGCGGCTGACCTGCGATGACCCGCGGGTCGTCACCGGAGTGCGGCCGAGACGGCCGCTCCACAATGGCGGTCGCGACCGCGGGCAGCGCCGACGAGCGGGCGTCTCGCCGGCCGGTCCCCGGGATGGCGCCGCCGGAGCCTCGCGCACTCGGCACAGCACGGTCCCGCTCCGGGATCTGGTATGATCGCCGGGTCAATTGAGAATACGTCTTGATCCCTGATCACGTGGTGCCGCGGCCTCGCGCGGCCCACCGAGAAACAACACCACGGAGGTCCACCATGAAACGCACGCTCATGACGCTCACGATCCTCATCGCCGCGGTGCCCGCCTTCGCGGGCGTCGTGTACCAGGTGGAGACCAGAGACCTGACCAGCTCGCCGCCGCAGACCTCGGACGGCACCATCAGCGCCCAGGGCACGTTGCTCAAGATGCAGATGCAGTCGGCGGGCAGCAGCTTCAACGGCGAGATGATCTTCCGCGGCGACCGCCGCGAGATGGTGATCGTCAACCACGACGAGAAGACGGTCATGATCATCGACGAGGCCACCATGAAGGCGATGGCCGACCAGATCGGCCAGGCCATGGCCGCCATGGATCAGGCCCTGGCCGCACTCCCCGCAAGCCAGCGCCAGAAGATGGAAGAGATGATGAAGTCGCGGATGCCGATGCAGGCCGAGCCGCCCGCGCCGGCCGAGATCCGCGCCACCGGCGACACCGAGACCATCAACGGCTACCCCGCCACGCGCTACGAGGTGTGGCGCGAGGGCGCCAAGGAGCGCGAGCTCTGGGTCACCGAATGGAGCAACGTGGAGGGCGGCGACGAGGTCTCCGGAGCTTTCCAGCAAATGGCCGGTTTCATGAAGAGCCTGCTCGAGAGCCTGCCCGACGTCGGCGGCATCAAGAGCGCCGGCGACAACGCATTCGCCTACCTCGAGGAGATGAAGGGCTTCCCGGTGATGACCCGCGAGTTCAGCGACGCCGGCACGGTCGAGTTCGAGTCAGAGCTCACCTCGTCCGAGAAGCAGGACCTCGATCCTGCCACCTTCGAGCCGCCCGCAGGCTACAAGCAGCAGGATCTGAAGAAGATGATGGGGCGGTAGGGTCGGCTTTGAAATTGGGAATTAGGAATTAAGAATTAGGAAGTGGGAATGCCGCCCACCCACCCATTTCGAATGTCGGATTTCGGATTTCGGATTTCCACCCGCCCACCCGGCATGTGAGACGCGTGCCCCACAACGCGGGACCGCGCGGTGTGGGTATTGTGGGGCAGCCCTCTCGGCTGCCGGGTGGGTGGGCGAGGTTGTCCCGGCCGTCCGGGCGCCATCCCGA
>DATIVB010000109.1:0-2660 GCA_035466375.1 Chondromyces sp. | reverse complement strand
GCCGCGGCGGTGTCTGGCCCTCGATGGCAACCCGGTGACCCGCCGCAGGATGGAGGCCGCCGGCTGCGAGGTCCTCACCTACCGCGGCCACGAGCTCTCCCTCAAGGCCGAGGGCGGCCCCACCTGTCTGACCCGCCCGGTCCTGCGCGCTGACGGCTGAGCCCCGACGATCCCGCGGCGGTCCAACAACGGCCCCTGCATGGACGGCCCTGACCGATCGGAAGACGCTTTCGGCCATCCACCGCATTCCGGGAACGCCGCGGCGCGATCCGCCTGGCTCGAGACGGCCGGCCGCCGCCGGCTTCTCACGCCCAGAGATCGATGCCGACCTTGGCGGGCTCGCCGGGGACCTCGCGCACCAGCTTCGGCACCAGATAGCCGGGCAGCCGCGAGGTGATTTCGGCCAGCAGGCCGCGCGCCGCGTCCTCGGCGACCTCAAAGTGCGCGGCGCCCGCCACCGGGTCGAGCATGTGCAGGTAGTAGGGCAGAACGCCGGCGTCGAACAGGGCCTCGCTGAGCCCGGCCAGCGCATCGGCCGAGTCGTTGACCCCGGCGAGCAGCACCGACTGGTTGAGGAGACTCGTGCCGGTGGCGCGCAGCGCGGCCAGCGCCCGCCGCACGTCGTCGTCGATCTCGTTGGCGTGGTTGGCGTGCACCACGACGACGGTCGGCAGCGGAATCGCGCCCAGCCATTGCACCAGCGCCTCGTCCACCCGCTGCGGCAGGACGATGGGCAGCCGGGTGTGGAGGCGCAACCGACGCAGCTGCGGCAAGCCGACCGCCGAGCACGCGAGCTCGGCGAGCCGGGCGTCGGGCAGGGTCAGGGGATCGCCGCCGGAGAGGATCAGCTCGGTGATGCCGGGGTCGGCGGCGATGCGGTCGAGGGCCGCCTGCCAGCCCTCGCTCGGCGCATGGTGCTCAAAATACGGGAAATGGCGCCGGAAGCAGTAGCGGCAGTGGACGGCACAGGCGCCGGTGGCCACGATCAGCGCCCGGCCGTGGTATTTGTGGAGCACGGCACCGGTTCGCGGCGCCACCAGCTCGCCGACCGGATCGGCGGTGAAGCCGGGCGCCTGGACGTCCTCCGTGCGGTCCGGCAGCACCTGGCGCAGCAGGGGGTCGTCGGAGTCCCCGTGGCGCATACGGGCGACGAACCCCCGTGGTACTCTGAGCGGGAATCGCCGGGCGGCGTCCGGGGTTGCAGACGGGGCCCGGCCGTCGAGCCCGAGGAGCCGTAGCAGCTCGTCGGGATCGGTCACCGCTTCCGCGAGGAGGCGGCGCCACTCGCCGGTCGGCCAGGGTTTGGCGGGCACGCACATCGCGCTGCGCAGTCTCGCAGCTTCACCGGTCCGAGCGCAAGGGACACAAGGAGAATCAGCGGCAATGGCTTCCTACAACATGAACCAGGTCAGGGTCGGGCTCAAGATCATGATGGACAACGCGCCCTGCGTCGTCGTCGACACCGACGTCGTCAAGCCCGGCAAAGGCCAGGCCTTCACCCGGGTCCGTTACAAGAACTACCGGACCGGGAGAGTCAACGAGGTCACCATGAAGGCCTCGGACTCCGTGGAGGGCGCCGACGTCGTCGACAAGGAGATGCAGTACCTCTACTCGGACGGCGACATGTGGTACTTCATGGACCCCGAGACCTACGAGCAGGTCGGCACCCACAAGGAAGAGGTGGGCGATGCCGCGCAGTGGCTCAAGGAGGAGGACATCTGCTCGGTGACGCTGTTCGAGGGCAACCCGATCGTCGTGACTCCGCCGAACTTCGTCTTCCTCGAGATCGTCGACACCGACCCCGGCATGAAAGGCGACACCTCGTCGGGCGGCAACAAGCCCGCCACCACCGACACCGGCGCCGTGGTCCGGGTGCCGCTCTTCGTCCAGATCGGCGAGAAGATCAAGGTGGACACGCGCACCGGGGAGTATGTGTCAAGGGCCTAGCACGTGACCGCGTCCGCGTCCGCGTCCGCGTCCGCGCAGATTTCGGATTTCGGATTTCCACCCACCCACCCGGCAGCCGGGACGGTGCCCTACAACACTGCAGGCCACGGGTGCGGTTGTGGGGCACGCGTCCCGCGTGCCGGGTGGGTGGTTGGGAACTCAAAACTCAAAACTCAAAACTGTCCTCCGCGGATCGCTCTCATGACCTCGGCGCGTAACGATTGGCGGCCGACGGCTCCGATCGAGGTCCTCCGGCTGCGCGCCGGGATGCTGGCGACGATCCGCGCCTTCTTCGCCGCGCGCGGGGTTCTCGAGGTGGAGACACCGTTGCTGGCATCCGCCCCTGTCACCGATCCCCACCTGCAGGCCCTGAGCACCCGCTATCGCGGCCCCGGCGCCGACGACGGCCGCGCCCTCTACCTCCAGACCTCGCCCGAGTTCGCCATGAAGCGGCTGCTCGCCGCCGGCAGCGGCCCCATCTACCAGATCTGCAAGGCGGTGCGCGACGGCGAAGCCGGCCGGCGCCACAACCCGGAGTTCACGATCCTCGAGTGGTATCGGCCCGGCTGGGGCCACCACCGTCTGATGGACGAGATCGACGAGCTGCTGGCCGAGGTCCTCGGCACCCGCTCCGGCGAGCGTCTGAGCTATGCCGAGGCCTTCGAGCGCCATGCCGGCTTCGACCCGCACCGCGAGCCCGACGAGGCGCTGCG
>DATIVB010000108.1:0-2879 GCA_035466375.1 Chondromyces sp. | reverse complement strand
CTCGGTGATCAGGATCCCTTCGGCCTGCTCGGGGAAGACCACCCCGGTCGGGTGGTACTGCACCGTGTGCAGGAAGCTCACCGGCACGCCGGCGCGGTAGCCCAGCACGATGCCGTCGGCGGTCGCGCCGTAGTGGTTGGTGGTCATGAAGCCCTGGATGTGCAGCCGGCCGCAGCCGCCGGTGGCGAGGATGACCGCCTTGGCCTTGACCAGGAAGTACTCCTCGGTCTCCATGTTGTACAGCACCGCGCCGGCGACCTTGCCGTCTGAGTCCTTGATCAGCTCGACCGCAGGCGAGAACTCGAGGACGGTGATGTCCTCGGCGCGGTTGCGCGCCTCGTCGCGGATGGTGCGCATGATCTCCGCACCCGTGATGTCAGCGGCGAAGTGCATCCGCTTGCGCGAGGTGCCGCCGCCGTGGATGGTCTTCAGCCGGCCGTCGGGGAACTTGGAGAAGTTGACGCCGTGGTGCTCGAGCCACCGGATCGCCTCCGGCGCGTTCGACACCAGCGCCTCGGCGAGCTCGGGCACGTTGGTGAAGTGGCCGCCGCCCATGACGTCGAGGTAGTGGTAGTAGGGCGAATCCTTCTCGCCCTTGGAGGCGGCCTGGATGCCGCCCTCGGCCATCATCGTGTTGGCGTCGCCGTGGCGCAGCTTGGTGGCCATGATGACCTTGGCGCCCTGCTCCTGCGCCAGGATGGCGGCCGAGGTGCCGGCGCCGCCGCCGCCGATGATCAGGACGTCGGTCTCGTACGCCGGGTTGGCGAGGTCGACCTTGTCCGGCGCCACCCGGCTGGTGGCCTCGATGACGTCGGCGATCTCGTGCGCGATGGCGTAGCCCTTGGACGGGCCCACCTGGAGCGGGCGCCGCCCCTCCTCCTTGAAGTCGGGGTGGAACTTGAGGCGCTCCTTGCGCTCGTCGAGGCTCAGAAACGGCACTTCCTCGCCGCGCTTCTTGCGCTCCACGCGCTCGGGACGGGTCGCTTCGACTCTCTTGATCAGCTCGTTGAGTTCAGGCGTGTAGGGCATGCTGCACCTCTCAGGCCAGGCCCACGGAGGACGTGGGCTTCCAGGCCTCGTCCGTCATGGCCGGCTCCATTTCGCGTTCCGTGTAGAGCTTCTTCAGCGCCTCCTGGTCGAGGCCCTTGAGCCGGGTGAGCTCGTCGTCGAAAGCGCCGGCATCGATCTTCTCGCAGATCTCCTGCAGGTGCTGCGCCTTGGGCGCCAGCTTGCCGCCGTGCAGCCGCCGCGCGAGCTGCGCGATGTGGTACTGCGCCATCTCGCCCATGCAGCGCGAGGCGCACAGTCCGCACTGGATGCAGTCGAAGGAGATCTCGGCGGCCGCCGAGATGTCGCCGCGCTTGAGCGCCGACACGTAGTCGAGCACCTCGACGTCCATCGGGCAGACTTTGGTGCAGGCGTTGCAGGCCACGCAGCGGAAGAGCTCGGGGTAGAGCTTGAAGATGCTCTCCGGCGTCGGCTCCATGGACTCGAAGTCGTAGCTCGCCCGGTTGGCCGGGTAGAAGGGGATCTGGGTCAGGTACATCTCCGGCTCGACCACGGTCTGGCAGGCGAGGCCGGTGCGGATCTTGTAGTCGCCCGCCTTGCGGTAGACCGTCGCACAGGCGCCGCACACGCCGCCGCGGCAGCCGCAGCCGCGGATGTACTGGTAGCCCGCGTACTCGAGCGCCTTCATGATGGTCAGGGTGTCCGGGACGTCGTACCGCTTCCCCATGACGTAGATGGGAATGGTCTTGACTGCCAACTCCGGTGTCGTTGCTGTTGCCATGCTCCACCTTCCTCAGGCCGTGGCCGCGGCCACGAAGTTCTTTTCGGTCAGAAGTGCGCGCGCCGCCTCGCCGGCGAGGTCGAGGCGGTAGAGCTCGGGCTCGAGGCCGAGCGCGATGCCGAGCAGCTGGGTGAAGTACAGGGTCGGCAGCGGCTGCACAGCCTCCCCCAGCGCTACCAGGTCGCGCTGGCGGGCGCCGAGGTTGTACTCGCAAAGCGGGCAGCTGAGGACCAGCGCCTCGGCGCCGGCGCGGTTGGCTGAGGCCACCACGGTGCCCGCGCGCTTGAGCCCCTCCTCGGGGTGGGCGAGCATCTGGTAGGACCCGCAGCACTCGGTGGCAGCCCCGAAGGGCACCGGCTCGGCGCCCAGGGCGCGCAGGAACTGCTCGAGCACACCCTCGTTCAAGGGATCGATGGAGACCTCCTCGGGGCGCACCAGGGTGCAGCCGTAGAACGGCGCCACCTTGAGCCCGTCGAGGGGCCGCACGACCTTCTCGCGCAGCGCGTCGAAGCCCACCTGGTCCCTGATCAGGCTCAGGTAGTGCACCACCTCGACCCCGCCGTCGTAGTCGGGCTCCTCGTCCATGAACCGGTTGAGGGTCTCGAGCTTCTCCGGGTCCGTCCGCACCAGCAGGTTGGCGCGGGCGAGGGTGTTGTAGCACTGGGAGCAGATGGTGACCACGGTGTCGCAGCCCGCCTGCTGGGCGCGCACCAGGTTGCGGACCGGCGCCACCTGGTGGATGAGGTCGTCCTCGGCGAGCGAAAACACTGCGCCGCAGCAGTTCCAGCGCTCGAGCTCGTGGTACTCCACGCCGAGCAGTCCGAGCGCCGCCAGCGCGGCCTCCTCGAGGTTCGCGGCCTTGGTCTTGAGGGTACAGCCGGGGTAGTAGGCGATCTTCATCTCCACCTCACGCGGTCAGCTTGCGGAAGGTGCTGACCATGGCGATCTGCGGCGCCTCCTCGAGGGTCTCCTTCGGGACCTCGCTGAGGGTGATCAGGTCCTGGTTGGCGCGCAGCGCCAGCAGGCGCACCGCCTCGAAGACCTTCGGCACCTCGATGCCGCGCGGGCAGCGCACCTGGCAGGAGTGGCA
>DATIVB010000107.1:0-7435 GCA_035466375.1 Chondromyces sp. | reverse complement strand
CGAAAACAACCTCAAGCAGGCACAAGAGCTGGTAGACGAACTGGCGCAGTGGATCTGGGATCACCGAAAGGAGTCCATCCTCCCATTAGAACCTTTAGACAAAACGATGAGCAAGGTGCTGTCCATGCTCGAGAAGGACGGCCACTATGTACGTAAACTGCCAACAAAAGGCGATATCATCGACCATACCCCGATTGTGATTGGTGACGCTGCGGATAATCCGGGTGGCGGAGCCGGAGGTGGCGGCACCCACCTGCTGAAGGCCCTGATGGAGACCAAAGGCTTGGGGAAAGTCGCTTTCATGTCCATACACGATCCGGAAACCGCAAAGGCCGCAGTCGCTGCTGTTGTAGGAGCGACAATTGATGTGAGACTCGGGGGTAAATTTGATACATTGGCGGGCGAACCGATCAAGACCAAAGCCTATGTCAAGTCCATTTCGGATGGGAATGAGATCGTTCGCGGGGGGACCGCTTTCAACGGCCCATTCCAGCTTGGCCCTACCGTCAGGTTGGTCATCGAATCGGTGAATACGGTGGATGTCATCGTTATTTCCGGCCTATGCCAGACCTATGATGATACGCAGGGACGGCCACATGGCATCATCATTCAGGAATATGACGTCATAGGTGTCAAAAGCGGGATGCACTTTCGAGCATTCTATGAAAACTTCACCGACAAGTTGTTGATCGCTGATGTTCCCGGAACCACTAGTCGCGATATTACTCTCTTCGAGCACACCCAGCTAACGTATCCCATCTACCCTCTCGACGAAAAGGCAACTTTTAGTATTAAGGGTTAGTGGAAATCTACAAATACACATTTCACTAGGATACTTAAAAGGTTCGCAATATTTCAAAGGAGAAGGCCCATGAAACGAAATATAGCACTATTTTTTATTGCAATAGCCTCGTTATTTTTTGCAGTTCAACCGGCATTTTCTCAGGAACATGATTTTCAAGATATTTCTCAGAAGCTTGAGAAACTTTCGCAGGGCCTAGTTGGCCACATCGGTGTGGCTGCCCAGGAAATTGGCTCTAAGGAGAGGATCACAGTAAACGGCGATGAAACGTTTGTGATGGCGAGTACTTATAAAGTTGCGATTGCAACTACCTTACTAAACCGTGTCGATAAAGGTGAGGTTGCCCTTACCGATTCAATCGATATCACACAAGACATGATGGTCGCAGGCGACAATGCGATTGCACAGAACTTCGTTCATCCGGGTATCAAGTTGTCTGTAGCAAATTTGATCGAACCCATGATAACGGAAAGCGACAATACGGCGACGGACATCTGTCTAAAACTCGCGGGTGGTCCGGAAGCGGTAACGAAGATGATGCGCAGCATTGGGATAACAGAGCAACGAGTTGATCGGTATGTTACCGAGATTTTAAGGGATTTTTATGGTCTACCGGACAAGGCTTACGCATCCGTACTTGCAGAGGCCCTTGCCAACGATCCGACGCTCGCAGCCAAGCAACCTGATCGAAACCTCGATTTTGAAATGGATCCTCGTGATCACTCAACACCAAAAGCAATGCTGGAGTTGCTTCTGGCTATCGACAGCGGAGAGGTCTTGAGTGAGAAAAGCCGCGACTTCCTGCTTGCTACGATGTCCCGCACACGTACAGGTGCAGGAAGGCTCAAAGGACTTCTGCCAAAAGGAACACCGGTTGCCCACAAAACAGGGACTATTGGCGGTGTCGCTAATGACGTGGGTTTCATAACTCTGCCGGATGGTAGACGTTTTGCCATTGCGGTATTCACCAAGAGCAGTACTACGCCCGAAGCTTCTCGTGATCGAGCCATTGCGGAAGTTAGCCGCTCTTTATACGACTTTTATTATTTGACGGCACAAGACAAATAGCTCTTGTCATGCCTGACAATTGCACGAACCCGGATCCGCGTGGAATCACCGAGCTGACCGTGCCGACCGCCGATCAGGCCGCTCTTCTCGGCGTTCTCGAGCAGCTCGCCGACATGCAGTGCGCTCTGCTCAGCGTCGAGCTGGTGAGTGAAGGTCATCGGCTCGACAACCAACCGCAAACAAGACCAGGGGAGAGAAATTGACCATGAAGCAGGAATTGAAGTTGTCAACGATCATCGCCGCGGCAGCGCTCATCTGCGGGCTCATGACGGGCGCGCATATCGCGGTGGCCCAGGACTACGACGTCGTCATTCTCAACGGGCGGGTTATGGACCCGGAGACCATGTATGACGATGTCGCCAATGTCGGCATCCAGGACGGCCGAATCGCCGTCATCACCAAAGACGCCATCAGCGGCAAGGAGACGATCGATGCCACGGGCCTGGTCGTGGCCCCGGGATTTATCGATGGGCACCAACATTGCATTGAGCCCTATCAATACCGGTTGATGCTGCGCGACGGCCGTACGACGCTTCTGGACACAGAGATCGGCGCTCACGGTCCAAAGCTCGACGAGTGGTACAAACGGCACGAAGGAAACACCCCGGTTAATTACGGCGTGGCGGTCGCCCACGAATTTGCCCGGGCGGAGGTGTTGGACGGCTTCACCGATTGGAAATATCTCTACAGTCCCGACGCGGGGCAATCCCGGCTCACAAAGGAGGGTTGGTCGAAAACCCGGCCGACCCTGGAGCAGGGCAACCAGATCCTTTCCCTGATTGACGAAGGCTTAGCGCAGGGCGGACTGGGAATCGGTTCTACTGTCGGCTACATGCGCGCGGGGGTATCGGCCCGCGAGATATTCGAGCTGCAAAAGCTGGGCGGACTGTATGGCCGTTTCATCAGCATGCACTTCCGCTATACGCCCGGCGATGATACCGGCGAAACCAATGGCATCCAGGAGATGCTGGCCAATGTCGCGGCGCTGGGCACGCCGGCCATCGCCGCCCATTTCAATAATCCGGGATACAACATGGTGCATGAGCTTCTGGTGAGGATGCGTGGAGAGGGCTATAACGTCTGGGGTGAGATCTATCCATACG
This sequence comes from Chondromyces sp., assembly GCA_035466375.1. Classification (GTDB taxonomy): domain Bacteria; phylum Acidobacteriota; class Thermoanaerobaculia; order Thermoanaerobaculales; family Sulfomarinibacteraceae; genus Sulfomarinibacter. The sequence goes on along the minus strand of DATIVB010000107.1, from coordinate 4,462 downwards.
CCGCGGGTTCCACCGCGCTGAATGCCGTGTTTCTCGAGCCGGAAGTCTGGGTCCAGGCCCTGGGCAACCGATACGAAGACACGGTTCAGGATGTCGCCACCGGCGAATTCTACACCCAGGAATCGCGGGAGGAGATGCTCAAGAAAGAACCCACGCGTCTCGTGATTGTCTACAAGATCCCGGAATCGGCGATCGTGGACTGGATCAAAATGCCCGGCGTTGCCATTGGTAGCGACGGCATGCCCATGGTTCCCGACGACAACCTGACCTGGGACACGCCCTACGAAGAGCTTCCCAATACCCACCCGCGCACGTCCGGATCTTTTGCCACCGTGCTTCGCCTTGCCAGGGAGAACAATATTCCGCTGATGCAGGCTGTCTCCATGACCAGCTACAACTACGCCAAGCCTCTGGGCGAGATGGGTTTGAAGGCCATGCAGGTTCGTGGCCGTATGCAGGAAGGCATGGTGGCCGACATCACGATGTTCGATCCTGAAACTGTTCGGGACAATTCGACCTATGCCAAAGGTACGCTTCCGTCAACAGGGATTCAGCATGTGATTGTTAACGGGACACTTGTCATGAAAGACCAGGAACCTTTGAAAGGTGTGAATCCCGGACAGCCAATCCGCTTCGCGCCAGTCGAGAGCAAGTTCGAGCCGCTCACCATAGAGGGGTGGAACAATACCTTCTATGCCTCCCCCATCGACTTTGGCGGCGGCGTGCCGGGTTCACAGCCGAGTGAAGTGGGATCGCCCGTTGCTCTGCCTCACATAGACTGACAACCACCAGACATCCCCGCCCTCGCGCGCGGCCGCGGGGCGGGGTCGTTTTTGATCGAACGGTGGGGCTGGAGCTCCAGGATTCGAATTCAGGAGGCCCAAGATGCGCTGGCGACTTTACTCAACTTTTCTTCTGGCGGTGCTTTGTCTCGGCGTGTCGATCGCCGGCGCGCAGAGCCCCGAGGACCCCGAGGCGCTTCGCCGCGAGCTCGCCGCGGAGCGGGCGCGTCTCGAGGAGCAGATGAAGCGGCTCGACGAGCTGGAAGCGCGGCTCGACGCCGCGCTCGCGAAGGAGGAAGCAGCGCTCGAGGCTGCACCAACCACCGAGGGGGAGGAGGTGGTCGCCGGTTCGGACGATATCGTCCCGGAGCAGCTCCAGGAGGAACCGAATCAGTCCAAAGACTCGCACCAGGTCATGACCGCGGCGGAGCTGGAGGACGACGATTTCCTGGGGTCGTGGCCGCTGTTCGGCACCGACTACCGGATGAAGATCGGTGGCTATTTCAAGCTGGACGCGCTGTACGATCTCGACGGCACGGGGGATAAGTACCAGTTCCTGATCGCCCAGATCCCTGTCGACGGCTCGCCGGAGGCCGAGGCTGCCGGCTACTTCAACATGTTCGTGCGCGAGACGCGGTTGAACCTCGACGTCCGCACGTCTGGGTCGGACGGGACGCCGGGACAGTTCTTTCTCGAGGTGGACTTCTTCGACACCAGCTCGTTCTCACCGCGGCTGCGGCACGCCTACATCATCTACGGCAACCTCCTCGTCGGTCAGACCTGGACCACGATTGCCGAGCTGGCGTCGCTGCCCTTCACGATCGACTTCGCCGCCGGCGACGCGCTGTTCGGGACGCGCACCCCGCAGGTCCGCTGGCAGCAGAACGTGAACTCGAGCTGGAGCTGGGCCGTCGGGCTGGAGCAGCTGCAGGACTCCGGTATCTACAACCCGTATGACCTCGGGGGGAGCGCGAGTCCACAGCTGCCGGTGCTCGCCGGGCGCGTCACCCACCAGCGGCCCAACAGCGTGAGAACGCTGGCCGCCCTCGTGCAGCAGCTCCACTGGGACGGCGAAGGAGTCGGACCCGACGCGACTGCGGCGGGGTGGGCCCTGATCTTCGCCGGCCGCCAGAACCTCGGCAGCAGCGTCAACTTCTTCACCTGGAACGTGGCCTACGGCGACGGCACGCCGGATACCATCATGGCGCTGACCGGCAGTGGCGCGAACGCGAACCTGACTCCCGACGGCCGGCTCGTCACCCGACAGGGTTACAGCCTTGCCCTCGGGCTCGGTCACGCGTGGTCCGACACCCTGGCGTCGAACTTCGCCCTCGCGTGGACGGACCTCGAGGACATCGGCGAGCGGGAAGCGGACGCCATCCAGAGCGGCGGCGTGGGCCACCTCAACCTGATCTGGACGCCCCGCGAGAAGCTCAGCACGGGCATCGAGCTGATGTGGGGCACGCGCGAGAACGCCGACGGCGACGACGGAGACGCTGCCCGCGTTCAGACGATGGTCAAGTACACCTTCTGATGTGCAGGGGCGCCGAAAGACAGGGAGCGTGATCTTTGTGTTGCGGTCAGGAAAGGGAGACGTGGAGATGACGAAGCGGCAACGACTTCGAGTCGTCGCCTGCCTGGGCCTCGCGGCTCTCGTGGTGTGCTCTGTGCCGCTGGGCGCGGAGCAGCCTGAGGAAAAGGGGAAGCCCGTCGCGACGGACCGTGAAGGGACGTGGAGCTTCTTCGCTGCTCCGTACGGCTGGTTGACGGGCGTTTCTGGAACCGTCGTGACCGACGGCGAGTCCTTCGAGATCGACGTCCCGTTCGAGGATTTCTTCGGTGCGACCCGAGCCGGCTTGATGCTGTACTTCGAGGCGCGCCGGGACAGGCTCTTCGTCGCATTCGACGGCACCTGGGCGACCCTCGGCGGAGAAAGCGACGGAACACTGATCGACCTCGATGTGGAGGTCCGAGAACGGATCTACGACATGCGAATCGGCTACCAGGTGTTCAACCGCGAGCTCGGAGACCCGATCCACAGATCGAAGTTCGACTGGCAGAGGCGAGGCATCGTCGACGTGTTCATCGGCGGCCGCTACTTCCGAACAGAGCCGGTGATCACCCTGACGCCGATCATCGGCGACGAGCGCGAGATCTCAGCGGTCGATTCGCGCATCGACCCATTTCTCGGTCTGCGTGCCGGTTGGGACATGAGCTATCGCTGGATCATCGGTTTTCGCGGCGATATCGGCGGGTTTGGAATCGGCGATGCCGCCGAGTTCTCATGGCAGGCGGCCGCCGAGGTCGGCTTCAGAGTGTCCCGCCGCGTCACGATCTTCGCGGGCTACCGCGTGCTTGACTTCGATACGGTCACCGGCAAGGGCGCGGGTCGGGACGGGACCGACCTGAACCAGCACGGCCCGATCATCGGCGGCGGCTTTCTGTTTTGAAAAGGTCGTTCGCCAGGGGTGCGCAGCATAGGTGCCACACTTCCCATGAGCGCTTGGAGGTGACATGAACGACATGAGCGATTTCCGTTCGAGAATTCGAGTCGGCCCGGTGTGGGGGATGTTTCTCGCACTCGTCGTCGCGACCGGGGGGCCGGTGAGTGCCCAGCAGTTCAACTCGGACAACCAGTGGGTCGCGCCGCACGGGGTCGCAACGTTAGCGCTCACGGTAGGCCAAGAGTACTCGACGTTCATTGCCGTCGCCGCCCTGCTGCCGGAAACGGAGTTCAACCTCGGGGTGACCCACTTTGTCGACAAACCGCTCGATCTGACCGAGGGGCACTACTCCGGGGTTTTCTACGTCAAACGCCGCCTCTCCGAGAATGCGGCCGGCACCGGTGGTTGGGCAGTGATGGGGGGTACCGGTGTCAACCCCTCCTACCTGCAGGAGGGTGAGGTGACTGACACCTTCCGGTCGTGGTGGGCGAACGCCGTCTACACAATCCCGTTCCGCGACGGGGCCGTGACCTGGGACCTCCTGCCGGGGTTTCTCGTCAACCTCGACAAGGACCAGACCGGAGAGACGGCGTGGGGCATGACCTACTCGTCGCGGGTCGCGGTCTACAAGATCATTCCCCACTCCGCGATCGTCGGCGAGGTCTTCGGCACCACAGGGGAGGCCTATGCCGAGGCGACGTGGAGGCTCGGAGTGCGCTGGGAGAGCCCGCGCGTGATCATCGCCGCGACGTACGGCAACAGCTTCAGCGGCGCCGGCAGCCCGCGTTTCGAGATCGGCGCGATCTTCCTCACCAAGCAGCTCAAGTTCCTCTGTCTTGGGAAATGTCAGAAGGATCCGGATTGGTGAGCGACGATAGCACGATACGTTCGCTCGTACCGGTCCGACGGTCGGCTGTCTCGGGAGGCCCGTCGGTGAAGCGCGATTAATTCGGATCCGCGGCTGACACTTCAGGCGCTGGTCAGCGGCGAACGACCGTTGGGCGAGTTCAAAACCCCCACCCGGCGCCGCCGTGGCCGTGGCTGGGACGCCCACCCTCCGCGGCAATTCGCTCGAGCTGCCGATCGACAACGACATCTCATCCGTGGGCAGCCCCAACTTCGACAACCGGTCGTTCCGGCTCAACTTCGAGATCACGGCGGTGGTCGCGGGCCAAGATTTCGCGTCCCAGGTCGAACGCATGCTCGAGGCCGACCTTGCGAAATCACGGTTGATGG
>DATIVB010000106.1:0-4713 GCA_035466375.1 Chondromyces sp. | reverse complement strand
GGGCCGATCTCCCCCGCCAGCACCATCCGCGCGAGCGGGTCCTGGACCAGCCGCTGGATGGTGCGCTTGAGCGGCCGCGCCCCGAAGTCGGGGTCGAAGCCGCGGTGGGCGAGGAGCCTGGTCGCGGGATCGGAGGCCTCGATGGAGAGCCCCTGGTCGGCGAGCAGGCGGTTGAGCTGGGCGAGCTGGATGTGGACGATCTTCGCCACGTCCTCCTCGGACAGGCGGTGGAAGACGAGGAACTCGTCGACGCGGTTGAGGAACTCGGGTCGGAAGTGCGTCTTGAGCTCGGCCTCGACGAGGGTGGTCATGCGCTCGCGCTCGGACTCCGGCAGCTCGCGGATGAGCTGTGAGGCGATGTTCGAGGTCATGATCATGACGGTGTTGCGGAAGTCGACCGTACGCCCCTTGCCGTCGGTGAGTCGGCCCTCGTCGAGCACCTGGAGCAGGACGTTGAAAACGTCCGGGTGCGCCTACTCGATCTCGTCGAAGAGCACCACCGAGTACGGCCGGCGCCGCACCGCCTCGGTGAGCTGGCCGCCCTCTTCGTAGCCGACGTAGCCCGGGGGGGCGCCGATCATCCGCGCCACCGAGTGCTTCTCCATGTACTCCGACATGTCGATGCGGACCATGGCGCGCTCGTCGTCGAACAGGAACTCGGCCAGGGCCCGCGCGACCTCGGTCTTGCCGACGCCGGTGGGGCCGAGGAAGAGGAACGAGCCGATCGGCCGGTTGGGGTCCTTGAGGCCGGCGCGCGCGCGGCGCACGGCCCCTGCCACGGCGGCCACCGCGTCGCCCTGGCCGACGACGCGCTCGGCGATGCGCTCCTCCATCTGCAGGAGCTTCTCCTTCTCACCCTCGAGCAGCCGCGACACCGGGATCCCGGTCCACTTGGAGACCGAGCGCGCGATGTCCTCCTCACCGACCTCCTCGGCGAGCATGGTGCCGTGCTCGGCCTGGTGCTCCTTGAGCGCAGTCGAGGCCTTCTCGAGCTCCTGGTTGAGCCCGACGAGCTCGCCGTAGCGCAGCTGCGCCGCGCGCTCGAGGTCGCCGTCGCGCTCGGCGCGGTCCGCCGCCTCGCGGGTCGACTCGATACCCTCCTTGAGCTCCTGGAGGCGGGAGATCAGCTTCTTCTCGGTCAGCCACTGCGCCTTGAGGCCGGAGGTCGTCTCGCGCAGTGCGGCCAGCTCCTCCTCGATCGCCGCCAGCCGCTCCCTGGAGGCCGGGTCCTTCTCCTTGGCCAGCGCCCGCTTCTCGATCTCGAGCTGCAGCGCCCGCCGCTCGAGCTGGTCGATCTCGGTGGGCAGGGAGTCGATCTCGATCCGCAGCCGGGACGCCGCTTCGTCCACCAGGTCGATCGCCTTGTCGGGAAGGAAGCGATCCGTGATGTAGCGGTTGGAAAGAGCGGCTGCAGCCACCAGCGCGGTGTCGGCGATGCGCACACCGTGGTGGACCTCGTACTTCTCCTTGAGGCCGCGCAGGATGGCGACCGTCTCCTCGACCGAGGGCTCGCCGAGCAGCACCGGCTGGAAGCGCCGCTCGAGGGCGGCGTCCTTCTCGACGTACTTGCGGTACTCGCTGAGGGTGGTGGCGCCGATCGCGCGCAGCTCGCCCCTGGCCAGCGCCGGCTTGAGGATGTTGGCAGCGTCCATGGCGCCTTCGGCCGCGCCGGCGCCGACCAGGGTGTGCAGCTCGTCGATGAAGAGGATGACCTCGCCGTCGGAGTCCACCACTTCTTTGACCACCGCCTTGAGGCGGTCCTCGAACTCGCCGCGGTACTTGGCGCCGGCGATGAGCGCGCCCATGTCGAGGGCGACGATGCGCCGCTTGGCGAGGATCTCGGGCACGTCGCCGGAGGCGATGCGCTGGGCGAGACCCTCGGCGACCGCGGTCTTGCCGACGCCGGGCTCGCCGATCAGCACCGGGTTGTTCTTGGTGCGCCGGGTCAGGACCTGCATGACGCGGCGGATCTCCTCGTCGCGGCCGATCACGGGGTCGAGCTTGCCGGCGTGGGCGAGCTCGGTGAGGTCGCGGCCGTAGTTGGTCAGCGCCTCGTACTTGTCCTCGGGGTTGGCGTCGGTGACCCGGTGCGAACCGCGCAGCTCCTGGATCGCGGCGAGCAGGCTCTCGCGGGAGACGCCGTGGACCGCGAGCGCGCGGGCGGCCTGCGAGTCCGGCACCGCCACGATGGCCATCAGCAGGTGCTCGACCGAGACGTACTGGTCCTGGAACTGCGGGGCCAACTTTTTTGCCTGCTCCAGCACCTGGCGCAGGCTGCGCGAAGGCTGCGGCTCGGCCCCGCCCTCCGCCGAGGGCAGGCGGTCGAGCGCTTCCCGGAGCTCCGAAGCGAGCGCGTCGACCGGGACCCCGACCTTGGCCAGCAGGCGCGGGGCGATGCCCGCCTCCTGACTGATGAGCGCCATCAGGAGATGGGTCGGTGTGGTCTCGGGATTGCCGTGACCGGCCGCGACGTGAAAGGCCTCCTGGAGCGCCTCCGAGGCCTTGACGGTGTACTGGTGTTGTCCGTTCTTCACTGGAGCAGTCCTCCTCGACGTGGGGTCAAGCCGCCTGGAAAATATAATATCTTAGTGTTGTATTGTCAAGATTGAATCTTCAATATTTGATAATGGTGTTATCAGTTTTTTCATCCTTCCGGCACGGGAACGGGTATGCGGCTCCACCTGCAACCTCGCGGCTACCGCCGGGCGGATCATCCCCAAGCCCCAAGCCCCGAGCCTCGCGCCCCGAGCCCCAAGCCCCAAGCCCCAAGCCCCAAGCCCCAAGCCTCGCGCCCCGAGCCTTGCGCCCCAAGCCCTCGTCAACAGGTACAATGGCCGGCAGCGCAGCGGGGGGGCACGCAACCGAGATGGGTGAACAGGATGTCCGCGAACAGTCACAGGCCGAGGAGATCCGGGTCTTCCTGCGCCACCTTCTGAGGGACGTGCAGGCCTTCGAGCGGATGCTTGAGGAAAAGCGTTTCGAGACCGGGGTGCGGCGGATCGGCGCCGAGCAGGAGCTCTTCCTGGTCGACCAGTACTTCCGTCCGGCGCCAATCGCGACCGAGGTCCTGGAGAGGGTCGCGGACCCGCACTTCACGACCGAGCTCGCCCGCTTCAACCTCGAGTTCAACCTCGACCCGCTGATCTTCGGCGGCAGCTGCCTGCGCGACATGGAGTGGCAGATCGGCGAGCTGCTGGGCCGGGTCCGCTCCGCCGCCCAGGCCTGCGGCGGTGACGTCCTCCTGACCGGGATCCTGCCGACCCTGCGCAAGACCGACCTCGAGATGATCAACATGACGCCCAACCCACGCTACTACGCCCTCAACGAGGCCATGAACCGGCTCAAGGGAGGGGCCTACGAGTTCTTTCTCCAGGGCATGGACGAGCTCCATCTGCACCACGACTCGATCCTGGTCGAGGCGGCGAACACCAGCTTCCAGGTCCACTTCCAGGTCTCGCCGGACGAGTTCGCGCGCTTCTACAACGCCGCCCAGGCGGTGGCTGCACCGCTGCTCGCCGCCGCCGTCAACTCGCCGCTCCTGTTCGGCAAGCGGTTGTGGGCCGAGACCCGGATCGGGCTCTTCCAGCAGTCCATCGACACCCGCCGCACGACCCCCCACCTGCGCGAGCAGACGCCGCGGGTCAGCTTCGGCCGTCACTGGGTGCGCGCCTCCGCACTCGAGATCTTCCAGGAGGACATCGCCCGCTTCCGGACCCTGATCTCGACCGAGGTCGAGGACGACCCCTTCACCGAGCTCGAAAGGGGCCGGGCGCCGAGCCTCAAGGCGCTGCGCCTCCACAACTCGACCGTCTACCGCTGGAACCGGGTCTGCTACGGCATCAACGACGGCAAGCCCCACATCCGGATCGAGAACCGCATCCTGCCCTCGGGGCCGACGCCGCGCGACGAGGTCGCCAACGCCGCGTTCTGGTTCGGTCTCATCAGCGGCGTCCTCGAACGCTACGGCAACATCGCCGACCACATGAGCTTCGACGACGCGCGCCGCAACTTCCTGGCCGCCGCCCGCCACGGGCTCGACGCCCAGCTGAGTTGGGCCGGGGCCTCGCCGGTGCCCGCCAGCCGCTTGATTCTCGACGAGATGCTGCCGCTGGCGCGGCTCGGCCTCGAGACGCCGCACCTCGAGCCGGAGAACATCGACCTCTACCTCGGGGTGATCGAGGAGCGGGTGCGCTCGCGGCAGACCGGCGCGCAGTGGCAGTTCGACTCGCTGGCCGCGATGGCCGACCAGGGCCCGCTGTCGGAGCGCCTGTCGGCGATCACCGCCGCGATCGGCTCGCGGCAGCGCGTCGGCAGGCCGGTCCACACCTGGGAGCTGGCGCGGCTCGAAGAGGGCGGCGGCTGGAAGCAGAGCTACCTCTCGGTCGAGCAGTGCATGGACACCGACATCGTGACCGTCAACCAGCACGAGCCCGTCGACCTGGTCGCCAATTTGATGGTGTGGAACAACATCCGCCACGTGATGGTGGAGGACGACGACAACCGCCTGGTCGGGCTGGTGTCCCAGCGCAAGCTCCTCGGGCTCGTGGGCACCTACCACCCGGAGCAGATGGAGGCCCCGCTGCCGGTGAGCGAGATCATGCAGCGCGACCCGGTGACGGTGGCGCCGGAGACCTCCACTGTCGAGGCCATCGACCTGATGCGGGCCAACGGCTGGGCCTGCCTGCCGGTGATCAAGGACGACCACCTGGTGGG
>DATIVB010000105.1:0-2365 GCA_035466375.1 Chondromyces sp. | reverse complement strand
GCAGTAACGGCAGTAGGCGGCGCAGGTGTCGAGGGCCAGCAGCAGCACGCGGTCCGGGTAGCGGTGGACCAGGCCCTCGACCGCCGACGAGTGGTCCTCGCCGCACGGGTCCTCCATGTCGCCGGAGCTGACCACGAACTCCTCTGCGGTCGGCACCACCTGGCGGCGGATCGGGCACGAGGGGTCGAACGGGTTCATGAGGGCCGCGAAGTGCGGCGTCACCGAGACCGCAAAGCGCTCGGCGCCCATGGCGAGGCCGAGCCGCTCGCTCTCGGTGAGCTCGAAGAAGGCCTCGAGGTGCTCGAGGCGGGTGAGTCGGTGGCGCAGCTGCCACCGCCAGTCCGCCCACTTGTCCGGGTCGTAGCTTTCGCCGAAGACCCGGCACAGGCGCTCGCGCAGATCGGGCATGAGGGTCCTGGCCGCCGAGCGGCGGGTTCTGGGCATCGCTGGTGTCCTCCTTTGGACGATGCGGTCGGGGGCGACGAGCGGCGAGATCTCACCTGCCTGGTCGCCCGGTTGGGCGCTCAGCTTCGGCGCTGTGCGCACGGAGTGCCCTGACGGGCGCGGCGACATGATGATCTATCCCTGAGAGTGGGTTTCCCGATGCCACTGGCGTGGCTGGGTCATGGAGCAACCGTTGGTTGAACCACGAAGACGGAGAGGCCGCTGGCACGCGACGGGGTCCATCTGCCGGGGTCGCGCACGACCACCGGCGATCGACCCGAGCCTACTGGGAGGCTCTTCGGGAGCGGTATCGACTCTCACACTTCGAAAGTACCGCCAATTGGACCCCTGTCAAGAGGTTTTCGCCCCTTCGCCGGAATTTTTTTTCGGCGCCGCCCCGCGAGCGCCGAGGCCGAAGCTCGCCTCCCACAGGCCGGCGAAGAACGAGCGGGCGTTGATGCCGAGGCTGCGCATCCGGTAGCCGCCTTCCTGCACGACGAGGACGGGGCGCCGGAGGCCGCCGACGAGCCGCCCGTTGGCTGCGAAGTCGGAGGGCCCGAGGCCCCAGGTTCCGGTCGGATCCTTGCGTCCGGTGTCGAGCCCGAGGGCGAGGACCAGGATCTCGGTGCCGTGCTTCTCGACCCGGCGCAGGGCGCGCTCCAGCACCTCGCGGTAGCGCGCGCCGTCCACGTGCTCCTCGAGCGGGTAGTTGCGGTTGGCGCCGAGGCCGTCGCCCGTCCCCCGCTCGTCGGCGAAGCCCGAGAAGTAGGGGTAGGCGAAGTTGGGGTGGCCGTGGATCGACACGGTGAGCACGTCGCCGCGATCGTAGAAAATGTCCTGCTGGCCGTTGCCGTGGTGGTAGTCGAGGTCGAGGATCGCGACCCGGGCGTGGCGCGCGAGCTCGGCCGCGGCGATGGCGGCGTTGTTGAAGTAGCAGAAGCCGCCGAATGCCCGCCGCTCCGCGTGGTGGCCGGGCGGCCGCACCAGGGCGTAGGCGAGGCGCCGGCCGTCGAGCAGCGCGTGGGCGGCGGTCAGGGCGCAGTCCACCGCCCGCCGGGCCGCCCGGTAGGCGTTGCGGTCGAGCGGGGTGAAGGTGTCGATGCAGTAGTAGCCTGCGCGGACCTCCAACTCCTTGGGCGGCCGGGCGGTGTTGCGGATCGGGAAGACGTAGGGGTAGACGGCCCGCCCCTCTCCGACCCGTTCGCAGACCCGCTCCAAGTAGCCCACGTATCCGCGGTCGTGAACCGACAGGACGTGGCGGTCGGGGAACCGCTGCGGTGGGATCTCTTCGAACAGGTTGGTGGCATCGATCTCGCGCCGGATCGTGCTGATCCGCACCGGGGACTCGACGTAGCCGCGCTCGCGGACGTGGTGGATGAGGTGGCGGTCGTTGACCACCAGCGCGATGCGGCGGTCGGGTGGCGGCGCAGGCGGTCCCGGCTCGCTGTCGCCGACCGGCGGCGAGCTGAGGTATTTGAAGGGGCGCAGCCGGATGGGGTCGTCCTTGAACGAGGCCACCACCCGCCGCACGTACTCGGGGGGACAGAGCTCGCCGTACTTGCGTTCGAGCACCGCCTGCACGGCGGCGCGGATGCGGCGCCTCGACGGAAGCCTGCCGCTGCCGAGGTCGTCCACGACAAGGTACGGCGGCTCGTCGCCACCCTCTTCGACCGGCGTCTCGTAGGCGGTGCCGATGACCGGTCTGGCGCCGAAGCTCTCGTAGAAACGCAGCCGGGCGGCATTCTGACGGCGGCTGGCGGGTTGCCGGCAGAGCGCCGGATCGTCGGGCAGGCACTCGAAGAGGATGCCCCAGGCGCCGAGCTCGCGGGCGTCCGTGCGGACCCGCTCGTAGAGCGTGCCGCCGAGGCCGCGGCCGCTGGAACCCGAGCCGCTCACCAGGTAGTCGAGCCACAGGAAGCCG
>DATIVB010000104.1:0-4729 GCA_035466375.1 Chondromyces sp. | reverse complement strand
TCTTCGGTACCATGATCCTGCTCATGGTCGTCTTCGAAGAGTCTTTGATCTTCTTTCCGACCCGGTACCCGGACGGGTTGTGGGATCCGTCGGTGGCGGCGCGGGGCAGCGGCTGCGTGATCGAGGACTGGTGGTACGAGGCGGAGGACGGGGTGCGGCTGCACTCGTGGTGGGTGCGGCGGCGCGAGGGCGGCGACGACCCGGTGGTGTTGTTCTTCCACGGCAACGCCGGCAACCTGAGCCACCGCGCGGAGCTCGCGATCGAGCTGTGCGAGCGGGTGCCGGCCCGGGTGGTCCTGGCCGGCTACCGCGGCTACGGACGCTGTGAGGGCTCGCCGTCGGAAGAGGGGCTCTACCGCGACGCGCGGGCCGCGTGGGAGGTTCTGACCGGGAAGCATGGCGTTCCGCCCGAGCGGATCGTGATCTACGGCAAGTCGCTGGGCGGGGCGGTGGGGGTGGACCTGGCGGCGGCGGTGGGCCCGGCCGGGCTCATCGTCCAGTCGAGCTTCACGTCGGTTCCCGACATGGCCCGCCGGCACTACCCCTTCGTGCCGCGGGGCGTGATCCGCACACGCCTGGACTCGCTCTCGAAGATCGGCGGCGTTTCGTGCCCCAAGCTTTTCGTGCACTCGACGGCAGACGAAATCGTGCCGTTCGAGTTCGGTCGGAGGTTGTATGAGGCCGCGCCCGAGCCGAAGCGGTTCTACGAGATTTCGGGCGCCGGCCACAACGAGACCCGGATGGTCGGCGGGGACGCCCACCTCGAAGCGCTCCGGGGCTTCATCAACGAAGTGGCGGTGGGGCGGTGAATCGTTTGAACGTTGGAACGTTGAACGTTTGAACGTTCCACCCGCCCACCCAGTGATTAATGGAACCGCATCGAAGTCCCGTCCGTTAGAGGCGGGCTCTTCAGAGTCCGCCATCGTGGCGCGGGGGAACGCAAACGCTTTGTGTGGCGTCGTGGCGCTCCTCGCGGGGGCTGAAGCCCCCGCCTACAGTCCGGACGAGGAACGCAACGGCGATCCTGGCCGATCCATGTCCTTGTCACATCGTGGGCCGGCTACCGAGGACCTGGATCCAGGCAAGCGAGGGGAGGGGGGTGGAACGTTCGAACGTGGAACGTTCTAACGTTCCAACGATCTTACGTTCGAACGTTCAAACGCCGCCGTCGCCGGTGGCGGCTTCGTCGACGATGTCCTTGAAGAGCTCCTTGTCGATGGCCTTGTCGTAGGCCGCCCTGGCGGACACCAGGCCCTGCTCGTAGAGCTCGCGGATGGCGGTGTCCATGTCGACCATGCCCTGCTTGGCCCCGCCCTGGACGATCGAGGTGATCTGGCCGATCTTGCCGCGCCGGATGAGGTTGGAGATGGCGGCGTTGGCGAAGACGATCTCGACCGCCGCCGCGCGCCCGCCGCCGATCTTCGGCAGCAGCTGCTGGGCGACCACCGCGTGCAGGCTCTCGGCGAGGACGTTGCGCGCCCCCTCCTGCTCGCCGGCGGGGAAGACGCTGATGATGCGGTCGACGGTCTTGATGGCGTTGTTGGTGTGCAGGGTTGCGAAGACGATGGTGCCGCGCTCGGCGGCCGAGAGGGCCATCGAGATGGTGTCGAGGTCGCGCAGCTCGCCGACCAGGATCACGTCGGGGTCCTCGCGGCCGGCCGCGCGCAGCGCCTCGGCGAAGCTCGCGGCGTGGGTGCCGACCTCGCGCTGGTGGATGAGGCATTTCTTGTTGGGGTGCACGAACTCGATCGGGTCCTCGATCGTGAGGATGTGGTAAGTGTGTTGCTCGTTGAGGAGATCGATGATCGCGGCCAGGGTCGTGGACTTCCCGGAGCCGGTGGGGCCGGTGACGATCACCATGCCGCGGCGGACGTTGGCGAGCTTGCGCAGCTGCGGCGGCAGGCCGAGCTGCTCGAGGGTCATGATCTTGGTGGGGATGATGCGGAAGACCGCGCCGGCGCCGCGCCGCTGCCGGAAGAGGTTGACGCGGAAGCGGCCGACGTCGGCGAGCTCGTAGGAGAAGTCGGTGTCGCCGCTGTCGAGGAACTCCTGCCAGCGCGCGACCGGGGCGATCGGCTTGAGCAGGTCGGCGAGGTCGGTCTCTTTGACCGTCCGGTAGCGGACCTGCTCCATGCGCCCGGACACCCGCAACATGGGCGGGCGCCCGACCGAGAAGTGGAGGTCGGAGGCGCCGCGGTCGTTCATCAGCTTGAGGAAGCGGTCGACCCGCTGCAGCTCGGCCATCAGCGGCCCTCCTCGAGGAACTCGGGCGACACCATGGACTCGAAGTCCTCGCGGTTGGCGGCGTGGCTGTAGGCGCTCTCGGCGGTGATCGCGCCGGACCGAACCAGGTCCCGCAGGGCGTCGTCGAATGTCTGCATGCCCTGCAGCTTGCCGAGCTGCATGGCGGAGTGGAGCTGGAAGGTCTTCTCGTCGCGGATCAGGTTGGCGACCGACATGGTGCCCTTGAGCACCTCGAAGGCCGCCACCCGGCGGCGGGGCCCGTCCACCGGCAGCAGCCGCTGAGCGATGATGAACTTCAGGGACTCGGCCAGGGCGAGCCGGATCTGCGGCTGCTCGCCGTAGGGGAAGCTCGTGATGATGCGGTCGACGGCCTTCGGCGCGGTGGTCGAGCTCAGGGTGCCGAGCACGATGTGCCCGGTCTCGGCCGCGGTGAGTGCGAGGGCGATGGACTCGGTGTCGCGGAGGTCGCCGATGACGATGACGTCGGGGTCCTCGCGCAGCGCGCCGCGCAGGGCACGGGCGTAGGAGCGGGTGTCGGCGCCGATCTCGCGCTGGTTGATGAGGCAGTTCTTGAAGGGGTGGACGAACTCGACCGGCTCCTCGAGGGTGATGATGTGGGACTGCCGGGTCTCGTTGAAGAGGTTGACCAGGGCCGCCAGGGTCGTGGTCTTGCCGCAGCCGGTGGGGCCGCAGACCAGGACCAGGCCCTGGTGGTGGGAGGCGATCTCGGCGAGGTGGCCGGGCAGCCCGATCTCCCCGATCGTCGGCGGCTGCTCGGGGATGACGCGGAAGACCCCGTTGTAGCCCTTGTGGTCGAGGAAGATGTTGCTGCGGTAGCGTCCGGCGCGCGGGATGTAGTAGCAGAGATCGAGCTGCTGCTCCGCCTCGAGCCGTTGCCACTGATCCTCGCTGAGGACCTCGCGCAGCATCGACTCGATGTCGGAGGCTGACAGGGGCGCTCCCTCGAGGGGCAGCAGCTTGGAGGCGTCGCGGATCGTCGGTGGGATCCCGACCGCGAGGTGGAAGTCCGAGCCGCCGCGGTTCCGGGTCTCGATCAGCAGCTCGTGCAGGCGCGGTTCGTCGGCACCGGCCTCGACCCGAAGGGCCTGCGAGCGGAGGCGGTCGGCGTCGTCGATGGTCTTGTCCTCGCGCCGGGCGACCTCCTCGGCGATCTCCAGCGCGCGGCCGCGGACCAGGCGGTCGGGGTCGGTGGCCGCGACCTTGTGCAGGGCCTCGAGGATCTTGGGGTGGTTGAAGTTACGCAGCGCGAGCAGGACCTCGATCCGAACTTCAGGGGCCGGGTCCGCGAACAGTTTGGCAAGGGCGGCGAGCGAGCGCGGCTCGCCGATTCTACCCAGCGCCTCGACCGCCGCCCACCGGGCCTCGGGATCCTCGAGGGTCGCGATCAGGGCGGCGACGGCGCGCTCGTCCTTGAAGCGGCCGAGGGTATCCGCGGCGGTGACCCGGATCCACCAGTCGGGGTCCTGGAGCAAACCGATGGTCGCCGGAATGATGCGCGGATCGTCGAAGGAGGCGGCGACCACGAGGGCCAGCGTCCGGACGTCCTCGTCGGGGTCGGAGAGGAGCTCGATGGTGGGCTCGACGAGGTCGTCGCCGAATTCCTTCATCGAGTCGAGGGCGCGGTCGCGGGCCCAGCCGGCCAGGTTCTTCGAGAACTTGAGGTAGTGCTTGACGAGCTCGTGGCGGTTGCCGAGGCCGAGCAGGATCTTGAGGACGGCGGAGCGGGTCGCGGCCTCGCCGGATGCGATCAGCGGCAGCAGATCGTCGACGAAGTCGGGGCCGAGCTCGGGTGCGACCCGGGTCAGGGCGGCGATGAGGTGCTGCTGCGTCGCGTAGTCGACCCGGGGGAGGTTGGCGACGATGAGGCCCACCGAGGGCACGGTGTGGTGGTCGGCAAGCAGCTTGAGGGCCGTGGCCCTGATCTGCGGATCCTCGTCGCCGACCAGCTTCATCCAGCGCGGAAGATCGGCCTCGTTGAAGTCGAAGGAGGCCAGTCGTTCGAGGAAGACGTGGCGGTTGGCGGGCGATCCGGGGGCGGTCAGGCTCCAGAACAGCGACGCCAGGGAGGATGAAGCGGGCGCCTCGAAGATCAGCCGCTGGGTCGCGTCGCGGACCGCCTCGTCCTCGGCCACCAGGAGCGCGCCGAGGTGTTTCTCGATGTCGGGGATCCGGAGCCCGAAGAGGATCTCGGCCGCGCTTCGCAGCGAGGACTCGCCCTTGCCCTTGCTCTCGACGACGAACTGGTTGACGGTGGCGGTGGTGCGCAGCCGGCGCAGCACCCGCACCGAGGCTTCGCGGAGGAAACGCTCCGGGCGGTAGGCCATCCAGACCACGTCTCGGGGCTTGGGGGCCTGGGCCTCGAAGACCACCTGGAGGAGGGCGTCGCGCTCCTCTTCGGAGGCGTACTCGCTGCGCGCGAGCCGCCCGAGACTGTCCTGGAGCGAGGAGTGGAAGAGAGGGCGCA
>DATIVB010000103.1:0-25307 GCA_035466375.1 Chondromyces sp. | reverse complement strand
TCCACCATCTGGGGGTCGAACTGGTGTCCCTTGCCGCGATGGATGATCTCGAGCGCCCGCTCGGCGCTCACCGTCGGACGGTAGCGGCCGGGCACCGAGAGCACGTCGAACACCTCGGCGACGTGGACCAGGCGCGCGAGCAGCGGTATCGCCTCCCCGGCCAGACGGTCGGGGTATCCGGTGCCGTCCCAGCGCTCGTGGTGGTGGCGCACCGCTGCGGCGATCGCGTCGAGACCGGTGCCGCGGAGGATCTCGTGACCCAGGAGCGGGTGCTTCTGGTAGCGGCTGCGCTCGTCGTCGCCGGGGGCGCTCGAGCGGTAGAGGCGGTCGTAGTCGAGCTCGCGCATGCCGACGTCGTGGAGCAGGCCGGCGAGGGCGGCCTCCTCGAGCCGCGGCGCCGGAAACTCGAGCTTCTGGGCCATCGCCAGGGCGAGCCGCGACACCGCCTCGGAGTGGGCGACCAGTTCCGGGTACTGCTGCACGCCCGGCTGCAGGAGGCGGCGCGCCAACCAGCGGCGCGAGTACCGCAGCGCCGTCTTCTCGTGCGCGTCGTCGGCGCGCGCCCGCAATCTGGCCAGGGTGGCGCGTGCCGCATTGGCCCCGTCACCGCTGATCACCGACGCGGCCAGCGAGCCCGCCGCCGCGTCATGCAGGAGCACGGCGGACGCGATCATCGTCGCCGACACGGCCTCGGCGCCGGTCGGCACTCGCCGCAGCTCCACGGTCCACGCCGCGCGGTCCGGGACCGCCGCTCCGGCCTCCGCCAGGGCCGCCACCTGGTGGCGGCACAGCGCGTCGCTGTCGATCTCACCCGTCCCTTCGCGGGTATTGATCAGGGTCGCCGCCCGGCCCTCCGTCGCCAGGGTCACCGCCACCGCCAGCACGCGGTGCTCCAGCAGACAGTCGAGTGCGGCGTCGTGGACGTTCTCGAGCCCCTGGTCGTCGAGCATCGGCGGCTGGGGCTCGCCTGCCCGGGGGCGCTCGGGGCGGGCGGGCGCGGGCTCGACCTCGGGCTCGGGGACGTCGTCCGCCGCGACGAAACCGCTGCGGCGGGCGAACTCGATCATCGCCGCCGCGATCTTGTTCGCCTTGGCCGTGTCGGGGCGCTCGAAGGGGCGCCGGCGGCCTTTGTCGCGGGCGTCGACGAAGCCGATGATGTCGTCCCCGGCAATCAGCGGCACCAGCAGCAGCCGCGAGTTGCCCGCGGTCTTGAGATAGTCCGCGAGCGGTCCGAGCTCGTCGGGATGGTTGCAGGCCACGGCCATGCCGCGCAGCTCGCGCACCCTGACCACCATCGGGTCCTGGAGGCGGTGCTCGACGGCGAGGGGGTCGCGGCGCCCGAAGCCGTACTGGGTCGCGAGCATGAAGACGTCGCCCGGAGCGTGGAGGTACAACGCCGCCCGGGTGCACTGGACCTCTTCGAGAAAGCGGAACAGGATCTCCTTGAAACCGCGTTCGATCTCGGGCGACCACCCGGGTATGGTTGCGTTCATCGCGTCCCCTCCATGACGGGCAGCAATTCACACACTCTACCACCCACCACCCAGCCCTGGAATCTCGAAGACGAACCGCGGGCGGAATCGGAAGCTCAACGGGTTCCGTAGGTTCGTCCACCACTTCGCGGCCCCCGGCACGAGATCCGGGTTAGAATGCTCGGGCATGGCTGGACTGGTGTGCGTTCTCGCGCTTCTGGCCGCATTCGCGTCCGAGCCGATGGCTCTCGACGTGGATCGTGGCCGGGAGGAGTTGCGGATCAGCTTCGCGCTCAGCGAAGGCCTCCCCGAGTCGGTGCAACAGGGTCTCGGGTCGGGCGCCGAGGCGGAGGTCGACTACGAGCTCCGCGTGTATGCGCGGCGCAAGTTCTTCCCCGACCGCAAGTTGTGGAGGGGCCTCGCCAAGTCGACCGTCACCTTCGACGCCGTCACCGGACGCTACCTGTGTCAGCTGATCGTCAACGGTGACACCACGGTCAGCCGCGAGGTCGACTCGGTGGCGGAGGCGCTCCGCTGGTTGAGTGCCCCGCCGGCGGTGACGGTGCCGCTGCCTGAAGGTCGCCGCGACGCCATTCTTCGGGTTCGGGTGCGAGCGGTGTTCGACAGCGGCACGGCGTGGCTCGTCTTTCCGACCACCGAGGGGACGGACTGGCTCGAGGTCCGGCTGGAGCCGGAGGCCGAAGACCCGGTCCAATGAAGACCGCCCCTTCCGAGCCATGAGCCGCCTGCGCCGGATATGGGATCGCTATCACAAGGAGACCCGGGTCCTCCTCGGCGCCTTCGCCCTGTTGCTGCTGCTGTCGGCCGGCGCCTTCTACCTCCTGCAACGCGCGACGGAGGCCTCGCCCGAGGAGCTCACCAACCGCGTCCTGCTGTTCGTGCTCTGGTACCTCGACATCTCGCTGATCCTGATCATCAGCTTCATCCTTTTCCGCAACCTCCTGCGACTCGGCATCGAACGCCGCTCCGGCGTTCTCGGAAGCCGGTTCCGCACCAAGCTCGTGCTGACCTACGTCGGCCTCACCTTCGTGCCCGTGATCCTGATCTTCCTGATCGCCACCAATTTCCTCCAGAGCTCCATCGATCGCTGGTTCTCGGCCCCGGTCGAGACGATCCTGCGCGGCGGCGCCGAGGTCACGGTCCAGCTCCGCGAGATGATCGAGGACACGCTCGAACGCCAGGCCGCAGTGGCCGCAGCCGAGCTCGCGGGGGCTGCCGGCCGGCCGGACCTCGTGCGGTTGCAGCACCTATTGGGAGTCGACCTGGTGGCGCTCTACGAAGGCGATGATCTGCTCGAGGCGGTGGCCGACCCGCGGCGGATCCCCGCCTCGCTGCCGCCGCTGCGCTGGGAGAGCCTCGCCGTCTCGAATGTCCGCTCCGACCGCTGGCGCGGCGGGTTGCTCGTCAGGGCATGGCATCCGGTCGGAACGGACGGCCGCGTGGTGGTCGGCGAGATGCTGCCGCGGGAGCTCCTCCTGCACCTCGAGAACGCGATCGCCGCCGACGCCACGTTCCAGGAGATGAAGCGGAGCCGGCGGACCATTACCGCGACAACGGTCCTGGTCCTGCTCGCCGTCACCCTGCTGCTCCTCTTCGCCACCGTGTGGATGGGCCTCTATCTCTCCCGCCGGTTCACCGAGCCGCTCCTGGCGGTGGCGGGTGCGACGCAGCGGGTGGCCGAGGGCGACGCCCTCGAGGAGGTCGACGTGCCGGCCTCCGACGAGGTCGCGGTGCTGGTCGACTCGTTCAATGCCATGGTGCGGCGGGTGCGCGCGACCGAGGCCGAGATCATGGCCTCGAACCAGGAGCTCGCGACACTGCTGGCCACGGTGCCCACCGGCGTGCTCTGGATCAGCGCCGACGGCGGACGTTTCCGGCCCAACCCGGCGGCCGCGAAGATGCTCGGCCACGTCGAGTGGGCGCACGAGTGGATCGCGCTCGGCGAGCTCGATCGGCCGGGGCTCAAGGCCCTGCACGAGCAGATGACCGCGCCGTACGGCGCCTCGAGCAGCGCGCTCGATCTGCAGGCGAACGGCGAGACGGTGCACGTCGAGATCACCTCCCGACCGCTCCCCGGCGGTGGTCACGTGGTCGCCATCGACGACCTGACCCCCCTCATGCAGGCGCAGCGGCAGGCGGCGTGGAGCGAGGTGGCGCAGCGAGTCGCGCACGAGATCCGCAATCCACTGACGCCGATCCAGCTTGCCGCCGAACGGATCCAGAAGCGGGCCGGCGCCCTCGACGGCGAGATGCGGGCGATCGTCTCGTCCGGGTGCGACGCGATCGTCGCCCAGGTCTCGGGCCTGAAGGAGCTCGTCGACGCCTTCCAGAACTTCGCCCGCATGCCGGCCATCGCCCCGCAGCCGACCGACCTCGACCGCATGGTGCGCGAGCTGTGCTCCCTCTACGACGGCGTGCGGCCGGGGCTCGACGTCGCGTCGAAGCTCGGCCCCCCGCAGATCCGCGCGATGGTCGACCCGGTGCTGCTCCGCCAGGCACTGGTCAATCTGCTCGACAATGCCGTGGCGGCGATTGTCGGCGGCGGCCGGGTCGTGATCACGGCGCGGGCCGCGGGCGACGACCTGGTGATCGAGGTCGAGGACAGCGGCGTCGGCTTTCCGACGGAGGACAGGGAGGTGCTGCTCGAGCCCTTCTTCTCGACCAAGGGGCGGGGCTCGGGGATGGGCCTGGCGATGGTCCACCGGGTGGTGACCGAGCACGGCGGCACGCTCGAGCTCGAAAACCTCCACCCGGCGGGGGCGCGCGTGCGCATCACCCTCAACGGCGTGCTGCTGCAGCCCGCATAATCGCACGTCTTCGGCTGCGCGGCGCGATGCGCCGCCCATGCCGACGTTGACCCTCCGAGGCGCCGCTTGATACCATCGTCGGTATGGCGTATCCAGGCAACACCGAGCTTTCACCGCAAGCGCAGGATCGCGTGATGACCGCCTTCAAGCAGGTCGTGGGCAAGCTCCAGCAGGCCAACCGGCAGGAGGCGTTGATCGGCCTCGAGTTCGTGCTGCGCCTGGACCCGGATTACGCCCCCGCGCTCAATCTCAAGCAGCAGCTGACCTCCGGCGCCGAGGAGATCGATCTCGACGAGGTGGTCGCCCAGCTCAACGCCCCGACCACCGACGCCATCGACAGCCTGCTGGTCGAGGCGGTCGAGGACTTCAACGATCGCAGGTTCGAGGCGGCCCGCGACAAAGTGCAGCAGGTGCTGCTCGATCTTCCCGGGCACCAGGAAGCGCGACAGCTCCTGCGCCAGATCGAGGAGTCGACCAAGGGCGACACCCAGGTGCGCTCGTTCCTCGCCCAGGCGAAGGAGGCGCTCGCCCGCGGAGACTCGCAGGAGGCTGCCAACTTCGTGATGATGGCGCAGGCGCTCGACCCCCACCACAAGGGAATTGCGGAGACGATCGCCGACATCGAGCGCGGAGGGGTGTCGCTGTCGCAGGCCGGGTTCGCCCCGGAGGAAGAGGCCGAAGGCGGTTTTGGGGTCGACTTCGGGGCCGGCGGCGACGACGCCCCCGATTTCAGCGCTGCCGCCGCCACGGTCGACATGTTCGCCGAGGCGTCGTTCGATGCCGCGGCGCCGGAGCCGGAGGACGAGCCGGAAGCTGCCGCGCCGCCCAAGCGCTCCGCGCCCCAGCAGCCGGAGACCTACTACGCGACCGCGGCCGACGATGTCTCGGACCTCTTTCAGGAGAGTGCGGCGGAATTCGAGGCGGGCGCGGCCGATGACGGCGGCGACAACGCCCGGATCCGCGAGTTGCTCGCCCGCGGCGGGGCCGCGGCGGCGGCCGACGACTACGCCGCCGCCATCGACGCCTGGTCGAGGATTTTTCTGATCGACCCGACCCACGAGGAGGCAGCAGACCGCATCGAGCACATCCGCCATGCCAAGGAGGAGCTCGAGCGGCGCATCGAGCCGATGCTGGCCGACGCCCAGGAGGCCTTCGAAGACGGTAACGAGTCTCTGGCGCGGGATTTCGTCGGCCGCGTCCTGGCTCTGGCGCCGAAGCACTTCGAGGCCTCACGCCTGGCGGACCTCATCGGACGACCGGCCTCCGGCGAGCGCCCCGCGGGCAGCGACTCGGACATGCCCGATCTCGAGGACGATCTCTTCAGCGAGGAGTTCGTGGCGACTCCGGACTTCGGTGCGGGCGTCGAGCAGCGAGCCACCAAGCTCGAGGGGGAGTGGCGCACGCCCAAGAAGCCCAAGCGTCGCCTGGGCTGGCAGTGGTGGGCGATCATCGGCGGGGCGGCGGTCGTGATCATCGGCTTCAGCCTGTGGGTGGCGTCGAGCCTGATGCCGGACAAGGCGCCGCCGGAGCCCCGGGTCAACGTGGTCAACCGGGTGCTGGTCGAGGCCGCCGAGATGTACAACCTGGGGCGGGTCGAGGAGGCGATCCTCCATCTCGAGTCCAACTCGGCCGAGGACGTGTTCCAGGTCCGGATCGACGCCCGCCTCGCAGAGTACCGGAAGAAGATCGCGACTCCGGTGCCGACGCCGGTTCCCGAAGGCCTCGCCGCGTGTCGGTCCCTGCTCGAGGAGGGGCGGTGGATGGCGGCCTACGAACGGGCCAGGGAGGAGCTCCGGCTGCACCCCAACGACCCCGGCCTCGAGGAAATCCGGACCCGGATTCTCGAAGTCGAGCCCGAGGCGGCCGGCATCTACAGCGCCATGGCGGGAGGCGACTACCGGGCGGCGGTGGCGATCGCCAGGGATCTCGTCGAGAGGCGCGTCGACGACCCCGAGGCGATCGACGTGTACGAGCGCAGCCTGTTCAACGCCGGCATGGCCGAGTTGCGGGCGTTCAACCTGCCCGAGTCGGAGAGCTTCCTCGCGGAGCTCGCCGAGCGCCAACCGGAGGACGAGGAGGTGCGGCGGGTGCTCGAGTTCGTGAACACCTACAAGTCCCGTCCGGTCGACATGCAGCTCGAGATCTTCGTCGGCAGCATCCCCTTCCGATGAGCCGCGCGCGGCGAGAGGTACTGCACCATGAAGCCCGGCGACATCCCTGACGACTGGGACGCGCTCGCCGAGCGCGGCGGCGCGCCCCCTGTCGAGGCGGCTGGCCCGGCGGCGCCGCACGGCGAGGTCCCGCCGCCGGTGACCCTGATGGCCGCGTCCTGGGCGGACCTGGTGGCCATGCTCGCCGTGTGCACGGGAGGGCTGATCGCCGTCATGGCGGTGGGCCAACGGCCCGCGCTGCCGGCGTTCGCATGGGCCGCGGGCCTGGCGCTGGCGTGGTGGGTCGCTGCGGCGGCGGTTCTCCTGGTCGTGCGCCAGGGCACGCCCGGCATGCTGCTGGCCGGCGTCCGCTTCGTCGATGCCGTCCCTCCGCGGCTGGTGCCGCGGGTGTTGGCGGCCGCGCTCCTCGGCGCGCTCACCCTGGGAGCCCCCGGCCTGCTCGGCGGCCGGCTCTCGCCGCTCGCCGCCGCGGCCCGCTCCCGGCTCGAAAGCGATGTCTGATCCGTCCGCGGCAGGCGGAACCCGGCGGACGTTCTCAGCTCTTTTGACGCTTGAAGATCATCCCGATGTGGTCGGTGGCCGCGGTCTTGTAGTTGATCGCGGTGATCGCCACGAGCTCCCACCCCTCCTCGCCGAGCGCATTGAGCTCGCCCTCCCGCGCCGGGTCGATACGGTAGTTCTCCGAACGGATGTTGATGATCCTGTACTCCCACTGGATCGTTTCCATGCCGTCCTCCCGACCGCTGCGGTGTGCGCGGCCGAGTGTAACACCCGTCCCGCGTGTCGACGGGGTTGAGCATGGCGGACGAGCGCCCTCTTCGGACGCGCCGTGCCTGATCCGGGCTCCACGCCGCGGCGCTTGAGCGTCGTCGTTCCGGCTTACAACGAGGCGCGGCGGCTGCCGCCGACCCTGCGGCGAATCGGCGCCTTTCTCGCGGCCAGCCCGTCGTGGCAGCCGGCCGAAATCGTGGTCGTCGACGACGGCTCGGCGGACGCCACCGCAGCGGCCGCCGGCGCCGCGACCGTCCCCGACGGCGTCGTGCTGCGGGTCATCTCGCACCCCGACAACCGCGGCAAGGGGGCGGCGGTACGTACCGGTTTCGCCGCCAGCGGCGGCGACGCGGTACTGCTCACTGACGCCGACCTGTCGGCACCGATCGAGGACCTCGGGCGACTGGCGGAGGGGTTCGGGCCGGCCGAGGTCGCCGTCGGCTCGCGGGCCGTCGACCGCCGCCTCATCGAGACGCCGCAGCCCCGCCACCGCGACCTCATGGGCCGCGTCTTCAACCTCGCGCTGCGGGCGTCGCGCCTCACCCGGCTGCACGACACCCAGTGCGGCTTCAAGCTCTTTCCCGGCGAGCTCGCCCGCGCCCTGGCGGCGGCACAGCGTCTCGACGGCTTCGCCTTCGACGTCGAGCTGTTGGTCCTGGCCGAGCACTGGGGCTACCGCGTCCGCGAGATCGGCGTGCGCTGGCAGCACGTGGAGGCGTCCCGGGTGCTCGCCTTCCGCCACTCGGGTCAGATGCTCCGCGACGCTTCACGGTTGTGGTGGTGGAAGGCGGCCTCGATGCTGCCCGCACCTCCAGAGGGCCTCCGGTGAGCTCGGGACCGCCCGCGGGGGCCCGATCGCGGTGGCTGGTCGAGGGCTTCCTCGAGCACCTCGAGTGGGAGCGCAACCTGGCTCGCCCCACCCTGCTCGCCTACCGGCGCGAGATCCTGGGCTTCGTCGACTTCGCTGCCACCGGGCTCGGCCTCGAGGGCCCCGAAGCGCTCACGCCGTCGGCGGTGCGGGCCCACCTCGCCGAGCTCCACTCGCGCGGCCTGGCGCCGCGCTCGGTGGCGCGCGCGCTCGCCGCGCTGCGCACCTACTTCGGCTTCCTGCTCGCCGAGGGCGTCGTGGCCTCGAACCCCGCCGCCGCGGTGCCGCACCCGCGCGACGTGCAGCCGACGCCCTCGGTCGCCGACCGCTACGCCCTGGAGGAGCTCCTCGAGGGCTTCCCAGACACTCCCGCGGGCCGCCGCGACCGCGCGGTGGTGGAGCTCCTGTACGCTGCCGGGCTGCGGGTCGGGGAGTTGGTGGCCCTCGACCTCGGCGACGTCGAGCTCGGGCGGCGCATGCTGCGCGTGCGCGGCAAGGGCCGCAAGGAGCGGCTGGTCCCCTTCGGCAGACCGGCGGCGGCGGCGATCGAGCGCTACCTGCCGGAGCGCGCCCGCTGGCGGCGGGGCGGTGACGACGACGAGCCCCTGTTCGTCAACCAGCGCGGCACCCGCCTCAGCGATCGTTCGGTCCGGCGCCTCCTCGACGCGGCGGTGCGCCGCTCGGCCGATCTCGGCCACCTCCACCCGCACGCCCTGCGCCACGCCTTCGCCACCCATCTCCTCGAGGCGGGCATGGACCTGCGGGCGATCCAGGAGCTCCTGGGCCACAGCTCCCTGGCGACGACGCAGGTCTACACCCGCGTCGACCTCGCGCACCTGATGGAGGTCCACCGCCGCAGCCACCCGAAGGGCAGGTCGTCGGGCGAGGCCGACTGATCTCCACCCCCCGACCCGGGCCGCGGCCGCTGTCGCGGCCGAGTTCAGTGCGAGGAGGGCTCGGCGACCAGGACCCGGCTGTCGCGCCGCTCGCCGGTGATGACCCAACGCGTCCCGCGGTGGCTGAACTCGGTGCCGCGGCAGACCGGGCCCTCGAACGGCAGCACGAGCAGCTCCGCGGTCGAGCCCCAGTCGGCGACCACCAGCCGGCGCCGGGCCTTGCGCCGCCCCTCGGCGGCCTGGTCGGCGGTCGGCCGCACGCGGACTGTCGGTGGTTCCATGGCCGTGTCTCCTCGAGGGTATCAACGATTGTGGAAGCAAAAGGTTTACGTGGGGAGGTGACGGGGATCACCGCGGGCCGGGCGCGCCGGTCCGCGCTGCGAGAGCTCCCGGGGCCCAGGCTCATCCTTTCCAGTCGCGGATCAGCTCGATCGCGCGGGCGGCGTGGGCCAGGCGGCGTGCGCGGCGGCCGCGCTCGCGCTTCGCCTCGACGGGCGTCTCCATGAGCCCCCAGTTGATGTTGGCGGGTTGGAAGCTCTCCGGGTCGCTGTCGGCCAGGTGGCGCAGCAGCCCGCCGAGCGCCGTCGCCGGCGGCGGCGGCGCCGGCTCCCGGCCTGCGAGCTCGGCGGCCAGGAAGCGCGCCGCGAGCAGGCCGCAGGCCGCGGACTCGACGTAGCCCTCGACGCCGGTGATCTGGCCGGCGAGGCGCAGCTCCGGCCGGCGGAGCAGACGCAGGGACCGGTCGAGGACGCGCGGCGCGTTGACGAAGGTGTTGCGGTGGATCATGCCGAGCCGCACGAAGCGGGCGCTCTCGAGTCCCGGCAGGGTGCGGAAGATCCGCACCTGCTCGGAGTGGGTGAGCTTGGTCTGGAAGCCGACCAGGTTCCAGTGCTCGGCGGCGAGGTCGTCCTGGCGCAGCTGGACCACGGCCCACGGCTGCCTTCCGGTGGCCGGGTCGACGAGGCCGACCGGCTTCATGGGTCCGTAGCGGAGGGTGTCGCGGCCGCGCTCGGCCATGACCTCGATCGGCAGGCAGCCCTCGAAGTACCGCACGTCGGCGTTCTCGAAGGGCTTGAAGGGGACCTTCTCCGCCTCGAGAAGGGCGTCCACGAAACGCTCGTAGTGGGCGCGGTCGAGGGCCGAGTTGAGGTAGTCCGGGCCCTCGCCCTTGCCGTAGCGCGAGGCGCTGAAGAGACGGCTGCGATCGAGCGAGTCGGCGGCGACGATCGGCGCGACGGCGTCGAAGAAGGCGAGCGCCCGCTCGCCGAGGAGCTCGTCGAGGGCGGCGTGGAGGGCCGCGGAGGTGAGCGGGCCGGTGGCGATGATCGCCGGCCCCTGCGGCAGCTCGACGAGCTCCCTGCGTTCAAGGGTGATGCGCGGGTGGGCGGCGATGCGGTCGGTCACGGCAGCCGAAAAAGCGCTCCGGTCGACCGCTAACGCACCGCCCGCGGGCACTGACGCCGCGCGTGCGGCGCCGATGATGAGCGAGCCCAGCGCCTCCATCTCGGCCTTGAGCACGCCTACGGCATTGGTCGGCGCATCGCCGCGCAGCGAGTTCGAGCACACGAGCTCGGCGAGGTCGCCGGTGCTGTGAACCGGCGTCGGGCGCACCGGCCGCATCTCGACCAGGGTCACGTCGTGCCCGGCCTCGGCGAGCTGCCAGGCCGCCTCGCTGCCGGCCAAACCTCCACCCACCACCAGCAGCGGCAGGGAGCTCATGGCTCCGCCGCCTCGCCGCCGACCGTGCCGCGGACCCGGCTGTAGCTTCCGTCGGCGTCCCGCCGCAGGTCGCCCGAAAGCTCGAGGGCGAGGAGATCGGCGGCGATCCCGGCCACGTCGCGCCCCGCACGGCGCGCGATCTCGTCGACGCTGACGCTCTCGCCGCTCGGAATCGACCGCAGCAGGCCGGCCCCTGCGACCGCAGGCGCGCAGTCGGGCGGAGTCCAGTCGATGGCCTCGAAGAGGTCGCGCGGAGTGAGCAGCGGCCTCGCCCCGACCCGCAGCAGCGTGTTCGGCCCCACGGAAAGCTCGGAGAAGATGCTCCCCGGCACCGCCAGCACCTCCCGCCCTTCCTCGGAGGCGAGGCGCGCGGTGATCAGCGCTCCCGAGCGCGAGGCCGCCTCCACGACCACGACCGCTTTCGCGATGCCGGCCAGGATCCGGTTGCGCTCCGGGAAGTGGTGGCGGCGCGGCGGCGTCCCCGGCGGGTACTCCGTGATCAGCGCACCGGACGCCGCCAGCTCCTCGGCGAGCCCGGCGTGCTCCGGCGGGTAGACGCGGTCGGGGCCGCAGCCCCAGACCGCCCAGCTCGCGCCGCCCGCGTCGAGGGCCCCGCGGTGCGCCTCGAAGTCGATGCCGCGCGCCATGCCCGACACCATGACGACTCCGGCGCGGCCGAGCTCCTCGCCGAGCAGACGCGCGACCTGGCGGCCGTAGGGCGTCGCGCGTCGGGAGCCGACGATGGCGACGGCGGGCGCCGCCGCGAGACGGCCGCGGACGAAGAGCCCGAGCGGCGGGTCGGCGGTCGCCTGCAGCAGGGCGGGGTAGTCCGGGTCCTCAGGCGCCAGCCAGCGCCATCCTGCCGCGGCCGCGCGCTCGCGGACCTCTCGTGCGCCGCGATCGGCGAGCTCGAGCGCGGCATCGACCAGCGGCCGGCCGATGCCCGCCGCCGCCAGCGCCGGCGCGAGCTCGGTCGGATCCGGGACGGCGGCGGCGGCGCGGCGCACTGGCGCACCGGCCCCCGCGAGGAGCAGGCCGAGGCGCAGAAGATGGGGTTCGGTGTGCGGCATCGCACTCATGGTAACCGGTTCATTGCGGGTATACTCTGCGCATGGAACTTCGCGTGCTCGGCAGTTTCGGCGGCGATAGCCCGGAGTGCAGGATGACGTCGTTCCTGGTCAACGGCGCGGTGGCCGTCGACGCAGGGGCGATCACCCGCGCGCTGTCCATCGAGGAGCAGCGCCGGGTGCGCCACGTGATCATCACCCACA
This sequence comes from Chondromyces sp., assembly GCA_035466375.1. Classification (GTDB taxonomy): domain Bacteria; phylum Acidobacteriota; class Thermoanaerobaculia; order Thermoanaerobaculales; family Sulfomarinibacteraceae; genus Sulfomarinibacter. The sequence continues at coordinate 13,311 of DATIVB010000103.1, read as the reverse complement.
CTCACATGGACCACACCAACACCCTGCCCTTCCTGATCGAGAACTCCTTCGGTTCGAACGAGGAGCCGGTGGCGATCTACTGCACCAAGCGGGTGCTGGCGGGGGTGCGGCGCCACCTCTTCAACAACGACACCTGGCCCGACTTCACCCGCATTCCCAACCATCTCTACCCCTCGCTGCGCTTCGAGGAGATCGAGCTCGAGCGTCCGTTCGCGATCCGCGGTGGCCGCGGCGGCGATCTGGAGGTGGTGCCGATCGAGGTCAATCACATCGTGCCGACCTCGGGACTGCTGCTCCGGCAGGGCTCGTCGAGCGTGATCTTCACCTCCGACACCGGACCCACCGAGCGCATCTGGGAAATCGCCAACGATGCCGAGGACCTCGCAGCCGTGATCACCGAGTGCTCGTTCCCGAACCGCCTGCAGGAGATCGCCGACGTCAGCCTGCACCTCACGCCCGCATCGCTCGCGGCCGAGCTCGCGAAGCTGCGGCGGCGGGTCCCCGTCTACATCTACCACTTCAAGCCGCCGTACGTGGAGGAGCTGCGCCGCGAGCTCGCTGCCGCCGACTTCCCGCACCCGATCGAGGAGCTGCGCCAGGACGCGACCTACGAGTTCTGATCGTCCCGGTCAGCCCAGCATCACGAGGTCGGAGCGGAGGTCGAACGCGAGGCGGGCGCGCACGCCGGGAGTGAGGGGGTCGACCGCGGCGGCGAGCGCTCCGGAAAGCGCCAGCATCTCGCCGTCCGCCTCGAGCTCGAGGGCCGCAAACGGGTACTCACCCTCCACCACCACCGCCCGCCACCCTGAGGCGTGCACTTCGACGGTGAACACCACCGTCGCGCCGCGCGCCGTGGTCGCGGTCAGCACGCCCTGGCGGGTGGCGAGGCCGTCGATGTCCGCCCGGCACACGAGGAACCGCTCCGGGTCCCGCCAGCGGTCCTCCGCGGAGAGCTGCCGCGGCCGTCGGACGGTGATCTCGGCCCGCTCCGCGCCGTCCGCCACCTCGAGCCCGGAGAGGACCGCGGGGTCGGCGCGCCGCAGCCGGACCAGGAGGTGCTCCAGCCCGGCCCGAGACGGCGACAACCGGAGCTCGCAGAACAGATCGTCGACCGTCAGGCGGCCGCCGCGCAGCAGGTAGCGCTCCGCGTCTCCGAACCACAGCAGGTCGAACGGCTCGCCCGGCGCCGGCGCGGTCGGCTCGGCGGTGAGCACGAGGGCCTCGGTGCCCGCGCTCTCGCGCCAGACGCGGGCCTCATCCCGTCGGTAGGCCGCGTCGGGTCCGTCGCTCGGACCGAGCGGCAGGGGCAAAGGCAACGCCGGGGCGAGCAGCAGCCCCGCACTCTCCGCGACCGGCCACTCGCCGCCGAAGGCCTGCGTCGGGGCGAGCTCGGCGCCGAGCTCGGCCGCCAACAGGCGACCGCACTCGGCCACGCTGCCGACGAATCCGCGCTCGAGCGCCGTCCCCTGCGCCGCGGCGTCGTCGCCCTGCGTCCAGCGCAGGGGCAGGCGGAGAACCGCGGCCGCGGCGGCGGGACCGCGAGGCTTCGGCACCCGCGTCAGCTGCCGAGTCGACCCGCGGCGCCGGCGATCCGTTGCTGGGTTTCGGGGTCGAACCAGCACTCCAGGAAGGCAGCATCCGCAGCGGCGGAGCCGCCCGCCATCTCCTGCCAGACCCCCGCGAAGAGAAATCTCTTCGACTCGACGAAGGCCCGCGTGGGGCGCGATGCCAGCCGCCCGAGCTCGAGCATCGTGGTCGCCGTGAGCTCGGTCGCCTGAACCACCCGGTGGACGATGCCGAGTTCCCGCGCCCGTTCGGCGTTGCAACCCTCGCCGCGGAAGACGAGCTCGTCGAGGGCCGAAGAACCGAGCCTGGCCCGCAGCATGCGCAGGCTGGACCAGGGAACCGGGACGCCGAGATTGAGCTCGGAGAGCCCGAGGCGCGGGCGGCCGCCGGCCATCACGCGAAGGTCGCAGCAGGCGGCGAGCAGGCAGCCCCCGGCGACTGCATACCCGCCGATCTCCGCCGCCGTCGGCCCCGGGTAGGAGAAGAGTGCGAGCACGAGCCCGTTGAAGGCGTCGAGGAAGGCCGCGACCCGGTCGTGGCCGGCGTCGCCGAGAATTTTGAGGTCCCAGCCGGGACAGAACATGGTCGGGTGCGCGGAGGCCAGCACGAAGGCCGGGGCGCCGGCGGCGACCAGACGTTCGATCTCCGCCCCGAGCGCGCTCATCATCGACAGGTCGAGGGCGTTGGGACCATGGTCGAGCAGCAACCGGTGGATGCCCCGTTGTTCATCGTGATGGACGACGCCGTCAGTCATGGTGATCCTCCCGCAATCTCAGAAAGAGCTCGTGGACGCGCCGGTCGGAGGACAGCTCCGGGTGAAAGGTCGCCGCGAGCATTCGCTGCTGCCGCACCAGCACGGGGTCGGCGCCTCGGCGTCCGAGGACCTCCACGCCCGCACCCGTGCGGACGATCCGTGGAGCGCGGATGAAGACCGCGGCCGTCACGCGCGGCTCGCCGAGACCTGGGGCGAGCTCGACCTCGGCGACTCCGGAGTGGACCTGGCGGCCGTAGGCATTGCGCACCACGTCGACGGCGAGCACGCCGAGGCTCGGCTGCTGCGGATTGACCGACTCGGCGAGGAGGATGACGCCGGCGCAGGTGGCCAAGACCGGCATCCCGGTCCCCACCCGCTCGCGGATCCGCGGGCCGAGCGCCTCCGCCTCCATCAGCCGCAGCATGGCCGAGCTCTCACCGCCCGGCAAGACCAGCGAGTCGACCTGATCGAGATCGGCGGCGGTCCGCACCGGGCGCGGCTCCACTGCGAGCGCGCGCAGGACCTGGCAGTGGGCTTCCCAGTCTCCCTGCAGGGCCAGGACACCGCACGCGGCCACCGGCCTACCACCCCCTGCGGGACAGCATCTCCTCCGGCGTCAGCTTGCCGGCCTCGAGCCCGTGCATCGGCTCGCCGAGGCCGCGCGAGATCTCCACCAGCCGTGCCGGGTCCTGCCAGTGCGTGACCGCCTCGACGATCGCTCGACCGCGCTGCTCCGGGTCGGTGGACTTGAAGACCCCGGAGCCGACGAAGACGGACTCCGCGCCGAGCATCATGCACAGGGCGGCGTCGGCCGGGGTCGCGATGCCGCCGGCGGCGAAGTTCGGCACCGGCAGGCGGCCGTTCTCGGCGACCCAGCGCACGAGCTCATAGGGCGCGCCGAGGGCCTTGGCCTCCGCCATCAGCTCGTCCTCCTCGAGGATGGTCAGCGTCTTGATCCCACGCTGCACGGCGCGCAGGTGGCGGACGCCCTCGACGATGTCGCCCGATCCCGCCTCGCCCTTGGTGCGGATCATGGCCGCACCTTCGCCGACCCGGCGCAAGGCCTCGCCGAGGTTGCGGCAGCCGCACACGAAGGGCACCTTGAAGCCGTGCTTGGAGATGTGGTTCTCGTCATCGGCCGGGGTCAGCACTTCACTCTCGTCGATGAAGTCGACCTCGAGCGCCTCGAGGATCCTCGCCTCGGCGAGGTGTCCGATCCGGACCTTGGCCATCACGGGGATGGATACCGTCTCCTGAATCTCGCGGATCTTTTCGATCGACGACATGCGCGCGACCCCACCCTGGACCCGGATGTCGGCCGGGACGCGCTCGAGCGCCATCACCGCCACCGCACCCGCGTTCTCGGCCACCTTGGCCTGCGCGGCATTGGTGACGTGCATGATGACGCCACCTTTGAGCATTTCGGCCAGGCCCACCTTGACGCGGAACCGGTCATCCAAGAAGTTCATCGGCATCCTCCCGCGAGCGGCACACATTGTACAACCAGATCGGCGACCGCGGCGTTCCTGGTCACGCCGCCGCGGTTGCGCGGAGCCGCCACAGCGACGCGCTGTTGAGCACGATGTGGGCGGCCGCGGCTGCCGGATAGCCGAAGCGCTCGAAGACCCAGCCCAGGAGCAGCCCGAGGAGCAGCGCCAGCACCGGCCACAGCCACACTCGGCGGTCGGGCACCAGGTGGAGTACGGCGAAGATCGCGGCCGCGGGCACCAACCCGAGCAGGGGCTGCAGCAGCGCCCGCACCAGGGCCTCCTCGGCAAGCCCGGAGAACACGGCCACAGCGGCGACGTCGGCAGGCGTCCAGCCCTCGACCATCCGTCGCTGCCAGCGCTCGAGGTCGGCGAGCGGGGCCAGCCCGCGCAGGAGCCACAGCCCCGCATAGCACGCCCCACCGAACAGGGCGCCTCCGGCCACCGACCAGAAAAGCCCTCCGTTCGCGGCGAGCCCGGCCAGAACCTCGCCGTCGCGCAGCCACAGCCCGACCATGGCGATGATCGCGATCACGCCCTCCTGGTTGAGGATCAGGCGCGCCGGTACGCGCGGCGGCAGGGCATCAGGACCTTCGCTCATCCCCACCTGCGACCGGGCGTCCTCAGGCGGTGTCGGCGCTCTCGGGGCCGGCGTCGTCCGTGCTCTCGGGGAGGCCGTCTCCGCTGCCGTCGTCGTCGAGCTCGACCTCGTCGTCCACGACCGGCTCCGCGCCGGCCACCGACACCACGCGATCGTCCTCGTCGAGGCGGATCACCCGCACCCCCTGCGTGGCGCGCCCCGAGCGCCGGATCTCCGAGACGTGCATGCGGATCAGCATCCCCTGCTCGGTGACCACGAGGATCTCGTCGTCCTCCCGCACGTGCCGGATCGCCGCCACGAGGCCGTTCTTGTCGGTCAGGCGGACGAGGGTGATCCCGTACCCGCCGCGGCGCTGGACGCGGAAGTCGGCGATCGGCGTGCGCTTGCCGAAGCCGCGGTCAGTGACAACCAGGATGTCGGTGTCGTCGGTGGGGTCGAAGATCGTCACCTCCTCGACGAAATCGCCGTCCCGGAGGTTGATGCCCCGGACGCCCGCCGACACCCGGCCCATCGCCCGCGCGTCGGTCTCCTCGAAGCGGATCGCCATGCCGCGGTTGGTGCCCATGAAGACGTGACTGGCGCCGTTGGTGAGCCGGACCGACAACAGGTTGTCGCCCTCGTTGATCACCGCCGCCCGCAGGCCGTTGGCGCGGATGTTCGCGTACTCCTCGAGCGCCGTGCGCTTGACCCGCCCCTGGCGGGTCGCGAAGAGCAGATAGGACCCCTCGTGGTCGGCGAAATCGCGGATCGCGAGCAGCGCCCGCACCTGCTCGTCGGGGGCGAGCTGGAGGAGGTTGACGAGCGCCCTGCCCCGCGCCGAAGGGCCGACGTCGGGCAGCTCGTGCACCTTGCGGGTGAAGACCCGTCCGGTCGAGGTGAAGAACAGCATCGTGGCGTGGGTCGAGGCGACGAACAGCTGCCACACCTCGTCCTCGGACTTGGTGGCCATGCCCCGACGCCCGCGGCCGCCCCGGCGCTGCGCGCGGTAGGAGGACGCCGCCGAGCGCTTGACGTAGCCGCCGCGCGACACGGTGATGACCATCTCCTCCTCGACGATGAGGTCCTCGATCGAGATCTCGCTGGGGTCGTCGATGAGCTCGGTGCTTCGCGCGTCGCCGAAGCGTTTCTTGAGCTCCTCGAGCTCCTCGACGATGATCTCGGCGACCAACTCGTCCGAGTCGAGCACCGCCTCGAGATGCGCGATCAGCTGCGTCACCTCGATGTGCTCGGCCACGATCTTGTCGCGCTCCAGCCCCGTCAGGCGCTGCAGCCGCATGTCGAGAATCGCCTGCGCCTGAATCTGCGAGAGCCCGAACTCGGACATCAGGCCGGCCCGCGCCGCCTCCGGGTCGGCCGCGCCCCGGATCAGGGCGATCACCGCGTCGAGGTTGTCGAGGGCGATCACCAGGCCTTCGAGGATGTGCAGGCGCTCCTTGGCCCGCGCCAGATCGTAGATCGTGCGCCGGGTGACCACGTCGCGGCGGTGGTCGAGGAAGTGCTGCAGGAGCTCCTTGAGGTTGAAGACCCGGGGCTGGTTGTTGATGACGCCGAGGAGGATGATGCCGAAGGTGGTGCGCAGCTGGGTGAGCTTGAAGAGGTTGTTGAGCACCACCTCGGGCACGGCATCCCGCTTGAGCTCGATGACGACCCGGATGCCCTCGCGATCGGACTCGTCGCGGAGATCGGCGATGCCCTCGAGGCGCTTGTTGTGGACCAGGTTGGCGATCTGCTCGACGAGCCGCGCCTTGTTGACCTGGTAGGGCAGCTCGTTGACGATGATCGCCGCCCGCTTGCCCTTCTCGGCCTCCTCGATGGCGGTCCGCGCCTGCAGCCGGATGATCCCGCGGCCGCTGGTGTAGGCGTCGTGGATGCCCTTGCGGCCGAGGATGAACCCGGCGGTCGGGAAGTCCGGCCCGGGCACGAAGTCCATGAGGTCGGCCACCGTCAGGGTGGGGTCGCTGAGAAGGGCGATGCAGGCGTCGATGACCTCGCCCAGATTGTGCGGCGGGATGTTGGTCGCCATGCCGACGGCAATGCCGGAGGAGCCGTTGACGAGCAGGTTGGGGAAACGCGCCGGCAGGACGACGGGCTCGGTCAGGGAGCCGTCGTAGTTCTCGACCCAGTCGACGGTCTGCTTGCCGATGTCGTCGCCGAGCATCTCCTCGGCGAGACGGGTCAGCCGGACCTCGGTGTACCGCATGGCAGCCGGTGAGTCGCCGTCGACCGAGCCGAAGTTCCCCTGCCCGTCGACCAGGGTGTAACGCATGGAGAAGTCCTGCGCCATGCGCACCGCGGTGTCGTAGATCGCCTGGTCGCCGTGCGGGTGGTACTTGCCCATGACGTCGCCGACGATGCGCGCCGACTTCTTGTGCGCGCGCGACGCGGTGTTGCCGCCTTCCCACATGCCGTAGAGGATCCGGCGGTGGACGGGCTTGAGGCCGTCGCGCACGTCGGGCAGGGCGCGGCCGATGATCACCGACATGGCGTAGTCGAGGTAGGAGCTCTTGAGCTCCTCCTCGATCGTGATCGCGATGCGTTCGCTCTGCGGGGGGGACTCGGCTTCGCTCATCTAGATGTCCAGGTTGCGCGCTTCGAGCGCGTTGTTTTCGATGAACAAGCGCCGCGGCTCGACCGCGTCGCCCATCAGGATCGTGAACAGCTCGTCGGCGCGGGCCGCGTCCTCGACGGTGACCTGCAGGAGGCGCCGCGCCTCCGGGTTCATGGTGGTCTGCCACAGCTGGCGTGGGTTCATCTCGCCGAGGCCCTTGTAGCGCTGGATGTTGACGCCCTTCTTGGCGATCTCGTACACCCGCCCCACGAGCTCGCGCAGGCTGCCCAGGGTCTCGCGGTCGCCGTTGCGCTCGAGGTGGAATGGACCCACCCGCAAGGCTTCGACCTGCGCCACCTGCTGCCGCGCGCGGCGGAAGTGACCGCTCGAGCCCAGGAGATCGCCCAGTCGGACCTCGCGGCCGCGGCCGTTCGAGCCCACCCGGCACACGACCTCCCGAACCCCGTGCTCCTCGTCGAGCTCGACGCGCGTCTCCTCGTAGCCGAGCTCGCGGAGCTCGGCGGCGAGGGCGTCGGCGAACTCGGGGCTCGCGGTGCGGTCGCGCCACGCCTTCTCGGTGTCGAGTGCCGCCAGCACGAGGTCCTGCGGCCACCCGCGCCGCTCGAGGTTGCGCAGGCTCGCGCTCCAGTCCTCGGCCGCCAGGATGAGGCGCCGCAGCTCGCGGCCCGCGAGCTCCTGGCCGCTCGCCCCGATGATCAGGCGGTACTCGTCTTCGACCCGGTCGAGGAGGAAGTTGGAGAGGTCCGCGTCGTCGCGCAGGTAGGCCTCCTTCTTCTTGTGGCTCACCTTGTACAGCGGCGGTTGCGCGATGAAGAGGTGCCCGCGCTCAACGAGCTCCTGCATCTGGCGGTAGAAGAAGGTCAGAAGCAGGGTGCGGATGTGCGACCCGTCGACGTCGGCGTCGGTCATGATGATGATCTTGTGGTAGCGCACCTTGAGGGGGTCGAACTCGTCCTTGCCGATGCCCGTGCCGAGGCACTGGATGAGGGCCCGGATCTCCTCTGACGACAGCATGCGGTCGAAGCGGGCCTTCTCGACGTTGAGGATCTTGCCGCGCAGAGGAAGGATGGCCTGGAACTTGCGGTCCCGCCCCTGCTTGGCCGAACCGCCGGCCGAGTCACCCTCGACGATGAAGATCTCGGACAGCTGCGGGTCGCGCTCCGAACAGTCGGCGAGCTTGCCGGGCAGCGCCGACGACTCGAGGGCGCTCTTGCGCCTGGTCAGCTCGCGCGCCTTGCGGGCAGCCTCGCGGGCGCGCGCCGCGTCGAGGCACTTGGTGACGATCGCCTTGGCCTCGGCCGGGTGCTCCTCGAGGTAGATCGCGAGGTGCTCGTTGATGACCGACTCGACCCAGCCCTTGACGTCGGAAGAGACCAGCTTGTCCTTGGTCTGGCTGGAGAACCGCGGCTCCTGGATGCGCACCGCGACGATCGCCGTCAGGCCTTCGCGGACATCCTCGCCGGAGAAGTTTTCGCGGTTGTTCTTGAGCAGGTTCTGCGCCTGGGCATAGGCGTTGATCGAGCGTGTGAGGGCGGCCCGGAAACCCGAGACGTGGGTCCCGCCGTCGTGGTTGTAGACGGTGTTGGTGAAGGCGAGGACGTTTTCGGTGTAGCCGTCGTGCCACTGCAGCGCGACCTCGATCTGCTCGCCCTTCTCGTTGCCGTCGGTGAGGTAGATGGGCTCCGGGTGCAGGGTGTCCTTGCTGCGATTGAGGTACCGGGTGAACTCGCGCAGCCCGCCGTCGAAGTGGAAGGTCTCCTCGCGGTTCCCGATCTCGTCGACGAACTGGATCTCGAGGCCGGAGTTCAGGAAGGCCAGCTCCCGCAGGTGGCGCACCAGGAGGTCGGGGTGGAACTCCAGCACCGTGAAGATCTCGGGGTCGGGGCGGAAGCTGATGATGGTGCCCTTGCGGCGGGTCGTGCCGACGGCCTTCAGCGGTTCCTCGGGAATGCCGCGATGGAAGACCTGCTCCCATACGGTGCCGTCGCGGTGGATCTCGAGGCGCAGCCACTCGGCGAGGAAGTTGACCACGCTGACCCCGACCCCGTGCAGCCCGCCCGAGACCTTGTAGGAGTTGCTGTCGAACTTCCCGCCCGCGTGCAGCTCGGTCATGATGACCTCGGCCGCGGAGCGTCCGCTCTCGATGTGGGTGTCGACGGGTATTCCGCGCCCGTCGTCGGCCACGGTCACCGTCTGGTCCGCGTGCACCGTGACGGAGATCTTCCGGCAGTGTCCTGCCTGGGCTTCGTCGATCGAGTTGTCGACCACCTCCCAGACCATGTGGTGGAGACCCGAGATGTCGTCGACGTCGCCGATGTACATCCCGGGCCGCTTGCGGACGGCGTCCCGCCCCTTGAGAACCTTGATGTTCTCGGCTGTGTAGGTGTCACTCATCGCTGTCGGCCTCCTGCCGCACGCAGGCTCCGTTTTCGAGCCAGTATCGCCGGGTGCGGTGGCTGACAGCGCGTCCGGCCCGGTCGCTGGTGCTGGATAAGAAAATCTGTCGTTCGTGCCCGAGGTGGCCCACCAGGCGGGCCAACGCGGCGCTGTCCAACTCTGCGTCCACATCGTCCACGATCACCGGTAGGCACTCGCCCCGCGCCCTTTCGATTTCGGCGTGTGTGGCCAACCGGAGAGCCGCGGCCACGATCTTGACCTGCCCTGTGCTCAGGACGTGGCGGGCACTCCGTCCGCCGCTCCGCAAGCTCAGATCGTGACGATGGGGACCGTCCGCGGTGAAACCCGTCTGGCGGTCTCGCGCTCGGGTCTCATTATACCGCTGAAGGTGGTTTTCCGCCAGCTTTTCGAGACCGTCGTCCGCGCTCCACCAGGGATCGCCCCGATACTCGACCGAGAGCTCGGGATCGTTCTCCGGCGCAAGTCGGCGGTAGGCGGTGGCGAAGTTCTCCGCGAGCGCCTGCACGGCGTCGAGGCGGCCGCGCGTGACCCGTGCGGCGGCCGCTGCGAGCGGTTGTTCCCAGACCTCGATCTCGGCCTCCGTCGCGCGCTGGGCGAGCGCCGCATTGCGTTGCCGCAGGAGCCGGCGGTAGTCCCGGAGCGCCTCGAAATGCACGTTACGGAGCAAGAACGTGAAGCGATCGAGGAGGGATCGTCGCCCATCTGGTCCTGCCACCACCAGCTCGCGATCGGAGCCGGTAATGGCAAACACCGGGAAGAACGAGAGATAGTTGGCGACTTCGACGCCTACACCGTCCAGGCGCAGGGATCTCTGCACGGGTGGTCCGACCTCCACGACCTGCTCGAGGCGGTGGATGCGGTCCCCGGACCGTACGCGGCCCGCGAGGCGGAAGGCGGCCTCGCCGTGTCGGGTGAGGCGGCGAGGCGACGGCGTGCGAAACGAGCGCAGGTTGCCGAGCACCACCATCGCCTCGAGGAGGCTGGTCTTGCCGGCCCCATTGCGGCCGAGCACCAGATTGACGTGTTCGCCGAAGGTCACGCTGCCGACGCGGAGGTTGCGGAACCGCTCGACGGACAGCTCGATCAACTCCACCGCACGCTCCCACCCGCTACAGGAGCTCGAAACCGAGCATGGCGAAGGCCCGGTGGATCGCGCCGCGAACTCCACCGGAGCGCCCATCCGCACCTGTCAAGCGGGACGACAGAAAGGCCAGGGCGGCGCGCAGCTCTCGTGGTGCGAACCGCCGGTTTCTCAGAGGCGCCCGCTTGAGGCGGTGGCCCGGTCGGCAACGGCCGGGGGAGACGAGGTCAGCTGCTGAGAGAAAGTGATGTGACGGGCACGCCGAAGCGGTCACAGCCGCATCGGCATCAGTACGTAGATGTACTCCTCGAGACGCGGATCGTCATCGACGGGCACCACCACGCACTGGGTGTTGCTGTCGCGCAGCTGCAGCTCGACGAGGTCGCACTCGAGCACCTGCAACACATCGATCAGGTAGCTGGCGTTGAGTGCGATCTCGAGCCCCTCACCCTGATAGGTCACGGTGAGCGTCTCCTCGGCACTTCCCCGCTCGTACCCGATCGAGGCGAGTGAGAGCTCGCCGGCGGACGAGAACCGGAACCGGACCCCTCGCGCCTTCTCGTGCGCCATCAGGCTCACGCGCCGCAGCGAGGCGAGCAACTCCTTGCGATCGACCCGTGCCCGGCTCGGATTGTCGCGCACGATGACGCGTTCGTACTGCGGAAACCGCAGCTCGACGATCCGCGACACCAGGGTGCGATCGCCCATCAGAAAACCGAGGTGATTGTCGCCGGCCGCAATCTTCACCTCGTCATCGGCGAAGCGCGCGAACTCGGCCAGGAGCTTGCGCGGAAAGAGCTGCTGCTCGAAGGGCGGCGCGGCACCCGGCGCCTTGGCGCGGACCACGGCAAGGCGGTGCCCGTCGGTGGAGGCGATCTCGATCTCGCCCGGGATCAGCTTGACCAGGGCGCCGTTGAGCTGGAATTTGGGGTCGTCCTTGGTGATCGCGAACGCGACGCGGTCCAGCATCAGCTGGAACAGGCTCAAGGGCAGCGCGTAGTCGCCGGCTTCCGGCACATCCGGCACGGTCGGGTACTCCGACGGGTCGGCCACCGACATGCGGGACTGGAACCGCCCACACTGGATCTCGACCTCATCGCCCTCCTGTCGCAGGCTGAACTCCTCTTCCGGGAGACTCCGCACCAAGTTGAGAAACACCTTGCTCTCGAGGGTCGCCCGTCCTCCGCCGTGAACCACGGCGGGGCATTCGGTCACAATCGTCATATCGAGGTCGGTGGCGACCATGCGCAACCGGTTTTCCTCCGCCTCGGCGAGGATGCTCGACAGGATCGGTATGGTCGTGCGGTGCTCGACGACCCCTTGCAGGATGGACAGCTCCTGGAGAACGAGGTTGCGCTGCAGCTTGAGTTCCATGAACCGCCCTTTCTCATGACGAGGGACTACTTTCCGGGCAGAATATACCATGATTCGTCATCGTCGTCGAGCCTGTGCACTCTGTGGAGTTTCGAGCTAAAATACCTATTTAAATAGGTTTATAACTACGTTCCAGGTGTGGATGCGAGACCGTCCGAGCTGTGCGGGGCTGTGGAAAAGGGACCCCTTCCACAGCCTTCCACACCCTCCCCGCAGATCGTCCGCAGGCTGGCTGTGGAAATCAACCGAAATGCTCGCGGAAGGAGGTCAACGTCGCGTCGAAATCGGGATTCGACTGTCGCATCTTCTGGACATTGTCGACCGCGTACATGACCGTCGAGTGGTGTTTGGAGAAGATCTTGCCGATCTCCGGGAAGCTGAGCTCGAGAATGGAGCGGATCAGGTACATCGCGACCTGCCGCGGCAGGGCGATGGAGCGGCGGTTGGATCGGCCCTTGAGGTCAGCCACCCGGATCCCGTAGTGCTGGGCGACGAAGCGGATGATGTCGGAGGGCGAGGTCGTGCGCTCGTCTGGGAGGATTTCGAACAGGGCGAGGCGAACCACGTCGACGGTGATCTTGGAGTTCTTGAGCTGGGCGTAGGCAATCGTGCGGTTGAGGCAGCCTTCGAGCTCGCGGACGTTGTTCTGGACGCGGCGTGAGATGAAGAGAACGACGTCCTCGGGAAGCTCGTGACCCACGGCACGCGCCTTTTCCCTGAGGATCGCGCAGCGGGTTTCAAGATCGGGCGGCTGGATGTCGGCGATCAGGCCCTGCAGGAACCGCGAGCGGAGTCGCTCCTCGAGGCCGGGTATGTCAGCGGGCCGCGCGTCCGAGGTGAAGACCACCTGCCGCCCCGAGGACTGGAGCGTGTTGAAGGTGTGGAAGAACTCCTCCTGCGTCCTTTCCTTGCCGGCGATGAACTGGATGTCGTCGAGCAGCAGGATGTCGACCCCGCGGAAGGTCTGCCGGAATACCTCCATCTGCTTGCGCCGGATGCAGTTGATCAGCTCGTTGACGAACTGCTCGGTGGTCATGTAGACGACCGTCAGCTTCTGCTTGCGACGCTTTTGGCGCTCGTCGACCCGATGCGCGACGGCGTGCAGCAGGTGCGTCTTGCCGAGGCCCGAGCCGCCATAGATGTAGAGCGGGTTGTAGGCCGAGCCGGGACGCTCGGCGACCGCCTCGGCCGCCGCCGCGGCGAACTGGTTGGACGGCCCGACGACGAAGCGGTCGAAGGTGAAGCCGGGGTGGATGGGGTGGGTGGCGAACTGGCTGTGCTGCAGCCGGCCGGACCGGCCGGAGCCGGCTCCGTCGGCGATCTCGATGGTGTACTCGGCTCCGAAGTGACCGCGCGCGACGGTCTCGATGTCGCGCAGCAGGTGGTCGCGCACCCAGTCGGTGACGATCGAGTTCGGCGACGCCAGCGTCAGCGAGGCGGCGTCGCTCGACACGACCTGGA
>DATIVB010000102.1:0-6439 GCA_035466375.1 Chondromyces sp. | reverse complement strand
ACGGAGCATTCTGCGTCACCGCCTTCTGGGAGCACTTCTCGCCGGAGAAGGAGATGGCGCAGGTGCGCAACATGGCCGCCGCGGCCAAGGACGCCGGCGTCGAGCACGTCATCTGGTCGACCCTCGAAGACACCCGGCAGTGGGTGCCGCTCGACGACGGCCGCATGCCGACCCTGATGGGCCGGTACAAGGTGCCGCACTTCGACGGGAAGGGCGAGTCCGACAGGATCTTCGCCGATCTCGGCGTGCCGACGACCTTTCTCCTGACGTCGTTCTACTGGGACAATCTGATCCACTTCGGGATGGGCCCCCGCCGAGGCGACGACGGCAAGCTGGTGTTCGCGCTGCCCATGGGCGACCGCAAGCTGCCCGGCATCGCCGTCGAGGACATCGGACGGTCCGCCCTGGGTATCTTCAAGCGCGGCGGCGAGCTCATCGGCAAGAGGGTCGGCATCGCGGGCGAGCACCTGACAGGTGAGGAGATGGCCGGCGCGCTGTCGCGGGCCCTCGGCCGTGAGGTCATTTACAGCGCCGTGCCCTTCGACGTCTACCGAGGCCTCGACTTCCCGGGCGCCGATGACCTCGGCAACATGTTCCAGTTCAAGCACGACTTCGAAGACGTGTTCTGCGGGGCCCGCGACCTCGGCTTTGCACGGTCGGTCAACCCCGCGCTGCAGAGCTTCGACGCCTGGCTGGCCGCGAACAAGGAGCGCATTCCGATCGGCTGAGCACGAGGTTCGGCACAATTATACAAATATGTACCCGGCACCGGAGAGGGTAATGATACGAATATGTACCTGGCACCGCAGGTTCCGGGTGAGCCGATTCACCGAGCGGGCTCGAAGGTCAATGGTGGTGGGGGTCGGCGTGGGGGACGAGGGAGTGCGGGCGCTCGAGGCCGTGGCGCTCCATGAGGCGGACGTCGTTCATGATGGTGGCTGACGGGCCGTCGGCGACGACGCGGCCTTCGTCGAGGAGGACCACGCGCGGGCAGACCTCGAGGATGAGCTCGAGATCGTGCGAGGCGACGAGGCGGGTCCGGGACGAGCTCTGCAGGAAGCGGATGAGGCGCCGCCGCGAGCGGATGTCGAGGTTGGCGGTCGGCTCGTCGTAGATCATCACGCGCGGCTGCATGGCGAGGACGGCGGCAATGGAGACCATGCGCTTCTCGCCGCCCGAGAGGTGGTGCGGCGCGAACTGCTCGAGCTCGCCGACGCCGGTCGCTGCAACCGCCTCGGTGACCCTGGCCGCGACGACGTCGGGCGGCAGTCCGAGATTACGCGGTCCGAAGGCGAGGTCCTCGGCCACGGTGGGGCAGAAGAGCTGGTGGTCGGGGTTCTGGAAGACGAGCCCGATGTCCGAGCGGAAGCGGCCCGGGCGCACCGGCTCTCCGAAGAGCCGGATCGAGCCGCCGGAAGGCGCCACGACGCCGCACACCGCGAGGAAGAGGGTCGTCTTGCCGGCGCCGTTGGGCCCGATCACGCCGACGTGCTCGCCCTCGCCGATCGCGAGGTCGACGCCGCACAGCACCTCGGGGCGGTCCGGGTAGGAGAGTCTGAGGCCCTCCACCCGCAGGACCGCCTGCTGATCAGCCGCCGCCGGCATCGCCATGGCGTCCATCCTAACCTGCACCGCGTGCCAGCAGGATCTCGGCGGCCACGAACGCGGCACCCAAAGCGGTCGCGGCGACGGCGAAGGCGATGCTGACCGCATCCGGCCGTGCCGCGGCGCTCAGCGGTGCCCGGCTGGCGTAGCCGCGCAGGATCATGGCGCGGTGGACGTGCTCCGCCCGCGCGTGGCTCGTGACGAAGAGGCTCCCCACGAGACCGGCGAGGCGCACCGCGGCGCCGCCCGAGGCGTGCTTCAAGCGCAGTCCGCGCAGGCCGGCTGCGGTGCGCATCAGCGCGAGGTCGTTGCCGATCTCGTGCATCGCCCGGTACGAGAACAGCGTCATGTCGGCAATCAGCGACGGCAGCCCGAGACGCTGCATCGCGACGACCGTCACCGGCAGCGGCGCGCAGCCGAAGAGCACCACCGCGGTGCTGCCGATCGCCGCGAACTTGGCGAGGATGATCGCGAAGCGGCGCAGCCCGTCGGCGTGGATCGCGAGCGGGCCGAGCTCCCACAGGACCGGACCGCCGCTCACCAGGGGCAGCATCAGCCCGAGCGCGAGCAGGAAGAGCACCGCGGTCTTGAGCCGCGACGCCACGAACCCGAAAGGAAGGCCGGACGCTGCCAGCACCGCCCCGGCCACCACCAGCATCGCCGCCACCAGAGGCGGCGACCACGCGACTGCGAAGCCGGCGATCAGGGCGCCGAGGCCGATCAGGCGGCAGCGGGGCTCGAGCCGGTGGAGGGGCGAGTCGAGGCTGCAGTGGCGGTCGAGGTCGAGCGCCATCGTCAGCTCTCCAGGAGCTCGGGCTGCACCTGGCGGAAGAAGAGCACGACCGCGGCGGTCAGCAGACCCTCCACCAGCGCCAGCGGCAGGTGGCCCGCCACCAGCAGCGCGACGCCGGCGTTGCGGAGGGAGGGGTCAAGCTCGGGCGGGACCACGCTGACCAGCAGCAGCGAGAAGGCGAGCGCCGCCAGGGCGATGCCGCCGGCCCCGGCCGCGAAGCCGAGCGCGGCCGCCCATGCGCGGCTCCTCTTCCACAGCGGCATGGCGGAGCGGAACATCGCCCCCATGAGCACCGCGGGGACGCCCATGATGGTGGCGTTGGCCCCCAGGGTGGTGAGCCCGCCGTGCTGGAACATGACCGCCTGGAAGAAGAGGCCGATGCCGATGGCGAGGAAGGCAAAGGGCCCGAGCACCACGCCGAGCAGGCCGTTGAGCAGCAGGTGCACGCTGGTCGGCGGGATCGGGACGTGGATCCACGACGCCACGAAGAAGGCGGCGGTGAAGATCGAGGCCCTGGGGATGGCGCGGTGGGGATCGGGGCGGCGGCTGATGACGGCCAGCGAGGCCGCGCTCGCGGCGGCCGCCGTCGCGTAGCCTGCTAGGCAGGCGCCGGCAGGCAGGATGCCGTCCGGGATGTGCATCAGGTGCGTCGGCGCGAGAAGAAGAGGGCGGTCCCGATCAGCCCCCAGACGACGCTGGCCCCCATCAGCACGCGCTGCAGGGTCGACAGGTGCGGCGACGACGAGGCCTCGGCGCGGATGACGGCCGGGTCGGCGATGGAGCCGTCGCCCACGGCTGCGGCCTCGATGGCGATCGTCACCACGCCGCCGTGCCCCTGGTGGACGACCCGCACCACCCACTCGCCGCTCATCTCCGGCGGCGGCTCGAAGCTGAAGCCGCCGCTGTCGTCGCAGGCCCCGGTCAGCCACGGGTTTTCGGCATCCCCGGGCGCGAACACGCTGACCCCGGCGCCGGCCATCGGCCTTCCGGAGTGGTAGGTCGCCCGCACGTCGACCCGGTGGCTGACCGCCACGTTCCGGACCACCACGGCCTCCACCTGGGCCCCGTGGGCGTCCGCCGGGACCGGCGCCACGACGAGCGCCAGGACCAACGTCAGGACGAGCACCAGGACGGTCAGGCCTCCGAAGACTGGACGGCAGCTCATGATCGGCAGCACCTCCGCGGGCATGGTATCGCGAACCGCCGGTTCCGGTCCCGGCTCCGGGGCGGCGGCCCGGCCCGCATGATTCACGAGGGGTCGTCGCAGAGGTGCGAGGTGCACGCGCGGTGGTGATTTCGTTGTCGAGGGAGCGGAGGCGTACTCGCGGTCCGTCGAGCGAGCGAACCGACAAAGCGCCGCCACGCGCAGCGCATCGCAAGCGCGGGAGAAGATCCAGGAATGATGCAGGCTCGCTCAGTCCGTGCGCCGGGGCGGGTGCTGGCCGGTGAGGCCGAGGCGGACCTCGGAGTCGCGGACGTCCGCCGTCCCGTCGTCCTTCAGAAGATCGAGCAGGTGGGCGCGCCGCCGCCAGCGGTCGCGGGCGAGCTCCTGCATGTCGTCGGTGGTGTCGGCCTCGTCCACGATCTCGAGGCCGAGCACCGTCTCGAGAAGGTCCTCGACGGTGACCAGGCCGGACGTCCCTCCGTACTCGTTGAGGACCAGCGCGACGTGCGCCGACCTTTCCAGCATCTGCTCGAAGAGCAAGGGCAACCCGACGGTCTCGGGTACGACCATCAGGTCGCGCCGGATCTCGCGCAGGGGCACCTCGAGCCGGTCGCGGGCGGCCGTCAGCAGGATGGTGTCCTTGAGGACGAACCCGGTGATGTCGTCGAGATCGTTCCGGTAGATGGGGATGCGCGAGAACTCGATCTCGTCGCGGACGGCGAGTGCCTGCTCGACCGTCAGGTCCTCCTGGAGCGCGAACATCACCGTCCGCGGGGTCATGATGTCGGCGGCCCGCAGGCCCCGGAACTTGAACACGTGCTGGAGAATCAGCGACTCTCCCATCTCGAGGACCCCCTCCCGCGCACCGAGCTCCGCCATCGCGGCGATCTCGTCACGGCTCACCGGGTGCGGCACGCGGCCTCGCGACAGGAAGCGGGTGATCACCTGCGAGAGCTTCACCAGCGGCCACATCAGCCGCACCAGCAGCGCGAGCAGCGGGACCACAGCGGGCGCGAGGGCCTGCCAGTAGAGGGCGCCGAGGGTCTTGGGGATGATCTCGGACAGCACCAGGATCAGCAGCGTCAGGATCGCCGAGATAACGCCGAGGTAGGCCTCGCCGAAGACGATCGTCGCCTGGGCTCCCGCGCCCATCGCGCCGACCGTGTGGGCGATAGTGTTGAGGCTGAGAATCGCGGCAAGGGGCCGGTCGACGTCGTCCTTGAGCGCGCGCAGCCGCCGGGCGGTCGCGCTGCCGCGCCGCTCCTCGAGGGCGACGTACGACGGGGTCACGCTGAGCAGCACCGCCTCGGCGATGGAGCACAGGAACGAGACTCCAAGCGCGATCCCGAAGTAGAGAAGCAGCAATCCCATGACGCGTCGCCGACCGATCCTACCATTCTCCGTGGGTAGATCGCGCCGGAACGCAAGACAGCCGCCGGGTTAAGCTCGTCGGCGGAGGATTGACCACGATGCAGAGCGAGAAGGCGATCGCCGCCTTCTTCGACGCCCTCGAGGCGCGCATGCGCTGAGCCGACGCTGCAAGCCGGCGCGCGCCGTAGTATGGTTGAGAGATGGTTCTGATGACCGCTCTCTCGCGCTGCGCCGATGGTCCGGGCGATCAGCGCCACCTGCTGAGGACTGGGGTGATGGAGCTGGAGCGGCGGCTGCGCGACGCCGTGCGCGCGGCGTGGTCCCCGGGGTCCACCTGGGCCGAGCAGGTCTTCGAGTCCGACGCCTCCGCGGTCGAGGACGCCGTGTCCGAGCTCGTCGGTGGCCGGCCGGTGATGCTGTTCATCGCCGATCTTGTGGAGGGCCGGTTCCTGTGGATCAACGACACCGTCAGCGATGTCCTCGGCACTCCGGTCCGCGAGCTCCTCGAGAGCTCGTTTCTCGACCGCGTCCACCCTGACGACCTGCCCCGGACGATGCTCGAGATGGGCCGGCTGGCGGCCGGCGAGCCGACCATGGACTTCAGCAACCGCCACCGGCACGCGGACGGGACGTACCGGGTCTTCCAGTGGGCCGCCACCGCCGATGCGGACGGCGAGCTGTGCTTCGCGCTGGCCGTCGAGGACGAGGAGTAGGGCCGGACGCCATTCGTCCGTCACCTGTCAACTGATCAACTCGTGCGTTTCCTGTGCAAGAAGTTGGAATTGCATCCACGAGTGCAGTTGCTGCCGCCATCCTCTGCGACGTCATGGACTCGCGCGACGTGCCGAGCGCGACGGAAACGCGCCGGATCTCGGCCGACAATCGGGGCCATCGGGTCCATGTTCGAGTCCCTCGCACTGCGTTGCTCCCACCGCGGCGGACACGCGGCCGGAAAAGGGCGCGCGACGGCGCAGCTCGTCTTTCTCACTGAGGGTTCGAGAGCGCTTCGAGGTCCGCGGCCGCCTGCCGGACATCGGGGTCGGACTCTCCCCAGGAGTCCCGCATCAGCTCGACGCCTCGCCGCATCAGGACCTCAGCCTCGTCGCGGCGGCCGGAGTCGCGCACGACCCGGGCGAGGTCGGCCGTCATCAGCCCCAGTGAGGGGTCGTCCGGTGCGTCCCCCTCCAGGACGGCGATGCCCCGGCGGTAGGCGGCCTCGGCGTCGACCGGGCGGCCCTGCCGCAGCCGCAGCTCGGCCAGGGTCGAGAGCGCCGCCGGCAGCTCGCTGGTGAGACCCGCGGCCTCGATGAGATTGATCTGGTCGCTGAGCTCCGCGTCGGCCTCGGCATACCGTTCGAGGCTGATCAGCGTGCGCGCCAGGCTGCGCCGCATCCACAGCGTCTCGCCGTGCTGTGGACCCGTGGCCTCCTCCATGATCCCCACCGCGCGGCGGATCAACGGTTCGGCCTCCGCCGCGCGCCCGGTGTCGCGCAGGATGTTGCCCA
>DATIVB010000101.1:0-3872 GCA_035466375.1 Chondromyces sp. | reverse complement strand
GAGCTCGAAGATCTTGATGAAGCGCGTGATGCCGAGGATGTTGAGCATCGCCAGCGTACCGAGGAAGAAGCCGGCGAGAATCAGGAACACGCGCTCGCGGCGCGCGTGCAGGTGCGACGCCTCGATGGGATGCAGCGCCTCGCTCACTCCGGCCATGCGTCGAGGATACAGGATCTCAGATCACCATGGATGCGCTTCGATAACGTGAAACGTCAGACGTTAGAACGTTTGGCTCATCAGGAATTGCATGGGATGGAGGCATCGGATACGACCCGTGCCCGTTTCCGTGCCTAGATTCAGCTTCAGTGACAGTGGCAGATGACAGTGACAGTCTCAGTGGCAGCTTCAGTGACAGTTTCAGCGTCAGTTTCAGTGACAGTTTCAGTGACGGTTTCAGTGACAGTTTCAGTGACAGTTTCAGAGTGCATCCGTGGCAGCGACTGTATTTGCAGTGACGGTATGTACAATGACGGTATTCAGCTGCCAGGAGCGCAACTGTCAGGTGAATACCGTCATTGTACACACTGGCGCTGTCCACTGCCGCTGCCACTGTCGCCGGGCACTGCAGCTGCCACTGCTCCTGCCACTGTCCCGGCCGTTGTTGACTCCGTGGACGTGCACCGCCGCATGCTCACCGGGTGGGTGGGCGGAAATCCGAAATTCGAAATTCGAAATCCGAAATCCGAAATGGGCGGGCGGGCGGCATTCCCAATTCCCAATTCCTAATTCGAGCCGTGGCCATCCCATATTTTCCGGATGAGCCTAACGTTTTCCAGAGCCCCTCCGTGCAGACTCCGGACGGTGGCTATTTCGGGACCTCTACTTGCGGGCGCGGCCCTTGAATAGATCGACCGCGTTCCAGCCGATGACGTAGCCCGCGAAGGCGCCGCCGGCGGCGCCCAGGAGGTCGAAGTACCGGTAGCCGGCTGCCGCGCCGACGGCCAGAAACACGAGCCCGAACAGGACTCGCAGGAAACGTACGGTCTCGAAGTCCATTGCCATGGTCGCTCTCCACCGGATGTCGCGCGGCGCTCCGGCTCGGCCGCACGGGGTCATTATACGATCGGCGTTCAGTGTACAGTGTGATCCCGGGAGGGACCTCCATGCGACTGATCGGCGTGCTCGGCATCCTGGCCCTGCTCGGTATCGCCTGGGCCCTTTCCTACCACAGGCGGGCGGTGCGCCTGCGGATCGTGGCCTGGGGCCTCGGGCTGCAGTTCACGCTGGCCCTGATCATCCTCGGCCGGGACGCGTGGAGCTTCATCGGCATGGGCGCCCTGGCCGCCCTGCTGGCGGTCTACATCGTGCGCGGCGGCCGCGAGGAAGGCGGTCGGTCGTGGCCTGCCCTCGCCGGGGTCCTGGCCGCCGCGGCCGCCGTCGCTGCCGCCCTTGCCGCGCTCGGCGGCGCCCGGGCGGCCGGTTGGGCGGCGATCCTGTGCGCCGTCGCCGGCCTCGCCAATGCGCGCTTCCGCCGGGCGCCGCGGCTGCAGGCGCCTCTGGGCGTGCTGCTCGTGGCCACGGGGCTGGCATGGCTGGTGGTCTCCGGCCATCACGGACAGGAGATATTCGCCGCCTTCAGCACCAAGGTGGCGGCCTTCCTCAGCCTCTCGGACTACGGCGCCCGCTTTCTCTTCGGCAACCTCGCCGATGCCCAGTACTTCTTCCCCGGCGGCGCCGCCAGTTGGCCGGGCTTCGGCTTCCAGTTTGCCTTCAAGGTGCTGCCGACCATCATCTTCTTCGGCGGCTTCATGGCGGTCCTCTACTACCTGGGGGTCATGCAGCGCGTGATCGAGGCCATCGCCAGATTCATGCGCTGGACCATCGGTACCTCCGGCGCCGAGACGCTGTCGTGCTCGGCCAACATCTTCGTCGGCCAAACCGAGGCGCCGCTGCTGATCAAACCGTTCCTCGGCGACATGACGCGGTCCGAGCTGCTGACGGTCATGGTCGGCGGCTTCGCCACCATCGCCGGGGGCGTGCTCGCGGCCTACATCGCCATGGGCATCCCCGCCGGCCACCTGATCGCGGCCAGCGTGATGGCCGCCCCGGCGGCCCTGCTGGTGGGCAAGATCATCTACCCCGAGCTCGAGCACTCGGCAACCGCTGGCGACGTCGAGATGCCGGACATCGAGACCGGCGGATCGGTGATCGAGGCCGCGTCGGGCGGGATCCAGGACGGCTTCAAGCTGGCGGTCAACGTCGCCGCCATGCTGGTCGGCTTCATCGCCTTGATTGCGGTGATCGACGTGACGCTCAACTGGGTCGACTCCCTGGTCGACGGTTCCCTGCTCCACGGCGCCTGGGTGACCTACGGGTCGGGCGGCATGTCGCCGGTGGTGGGCGAGTACTCCGGCATATTCCCTGGTTCCCTGCAGACCTTGTTCGGATCGATCCTGCGGCCGTTGGCGTGGTTGATGGGTGTCCCCTGGGCGGAGGCCGGCCTCGTCGGCAACCTCATCGGCATCAAGCTGTCGCTCAACGAGCTGGTTGCCTACGGCGTGCTCAGCACCTACTCCGCCGACGGTGCGATCTCGGAGCGCTCGCTGGTGATCGCGACCTACGCACTCTGCGGATTCGCCAACTTCTCATCCATCGGCATCCAGATCGGCGGCATCTCGGCGGTGGCGCCGCGCCGCCGATCCGATCTCGCGCAGCTCGGTTTGAAGGCGATGTTCGGCGGCGCCATCGCCTCGTGCATCAACGCCACCATCGCCGGTATGCTTTTTTAAGGGGGTATCGATGCGTGCTTTGCTGACAGTGGGTGTGATCCTGGCGCTGGTCGCCGTGTGCGGCTGTGATCTGCTGGACCCGGCGCGGCCGACGGCTCAGCCGGATGCCGAGGTGTTCGGCAATCTGATCGAGGTCGCGGCCGACCCCGGCGATGCCTCGCGCTGGCTCGCGCAGGTCCAGGTCGGTCCGCCGCGGGCGCTGCGCTCGGCCGAGGCGGAGCTGGGCAAGCCGACCCCCGAGGTGGAGAAGGGCCTGGTGGCGACGGTCGCCGTCAGCCCCGACACCGTCGTGATCGCCCGGGACCGTCCGGCGGCGCTCGAGGACATCGATCCCGGGACCGAGGTCGTGGTGATTCCGGTCCCCGGGACCACGTTCATGCGCGGCGCGACCGAGCTTCGGCTCGAGGCCGAAATGCTGATGGACTTCGCGACCTACCGCCGGTGGCGACTGCCGAAGCTGGCCGGCGGCGAGGCGGAGGCAGCGGACGACCCCTCGGCCATCAACTCGAGCGGCGCCGAGCAGGCGCCGGTGCCGGTGGCCGGCGGCACGGTCCTCTATTTCACGGCGCAGCTTCGACCTCCGGCGACGACCGGTGGTGCCTGGCACGGCGCGCCCCGCGACGGGCTCCCGGTCCCGGGCGAGGGTGAGCCTTCCAGGGAGCGCAGCTTCCGCACCGAGCTCGCCGACGACGGGTGGGCGACGCCCCGGCTGGTGGTCTTCCCCGGCCTCGACACGGCCACCGGACAACGGGTGAGCTGGGTCAGCGAGGACGAGACCCGGTGCCTGGTGACGGTCGAGCTGCCCGGCGAGCCCCCGTGGGTGGGGATGTCCACCCGTTCGGGTACGACGCAGCCGTGGGGAACGGTCGAGCCGCACCAAGGGATCGGCCCGGACGCGAGCGACGCGGTGTTCCTGACCGGCAGCCTCAGCAAGCTCGTTTTCAGCTCGGCCCGCGAGGGGCGCGACCGCACCGACCTCTTCCTCTTCGATCCCGAGGCCGAGGGCGGTCCCCTGCCCCTGGAACCGCAGATCTCCAGCTTCGGCGCCGAGTGGAACCCGCGCACCGGCCCGCAGAACGAGCTCTTCTTCTGCCGCGAGGACCGGCAGCTGGTCTTCAAGGGCGGGCGGGTGCAGGCCCTCCG